>JAFUBE010000392.1 GCA_017460365.1 Eggerthellaceae bacterium | reverse complement strand
CGTTGTCGGGCGCACCGGCGACTGATCCATAGACGTAGGCGATGTGGGAAAAACCGTAGACGTGGGCATCGTGCTCGTCGTAGCTCTTCAGCACGTCGTTGTTCAGCGTGATGGCGGTGACGATGAGCGCCGTGCATCCGGCCACGCCCACGACGGTCGAGAAAACGCGCCGCTTGTCGTTCACGCAGTTGTTGACCATCGTTTGGGTTAGCAGCGGCAACCTGCCCCAAATCGACCACTTCTCGTAGAAGCGCGTTTTCGCCGTGGGCGGCTCTTCGCCGCGCAAGAGCTCGATGGCTTGCTTGCGCAAGATGGAGCGGCAGGCGAGCCACGTGGCGCCGAGTACCAGCACGAGTTCGAGCGCCGTGACGACGAGGAACTGCCCTACTCCGAAGAACGGCGGGTAGCTTCCCAAGATGAACATGCTCGACAGAGCGTTGGCGATGATGCCCTCAACGGCCGTGACGCCCACGATCGCACCGACGATGGCGCCGAAGACGACCGCCAGCCCGGCATACATGAGGAAACTCGTCGTGATTTCGCGTTTGCGCAGGCCGAGTGCCTTTTTCGTGCCTATCTGGGTGATCTGCTCGTGCACGATGCGGCTGACCGCCGAGTAGCTGACGAGCAAACCCACGATGACGAACAGCGCCGCCATCGAGAAGCTAAGGCTGGTGGTCACGTTGGAGAACACGCTGACGTTCACGCAGCCGGCGTTGTCCATGCGCCCCGTGACCGTCCACGAGTAATCCTTCATGGACGCGACTTGTTCCTTGGCGCTTTCGACCTGCGGCTCTCCTTCGGCGACTTTCTTCTTCGCCTCGTCGAGTTGCGCCTGGCCGTCGGCCAGCTTCTGCTCCGCTTCGGCGACCTTCCTGTTCAGCTCCGCCTGACCGGCGTAATACTCGTTCCAGGCAGCATTCAGCTCCGCGACCTTCGCGTCGTATTCCTTCTGTAAGGTTTCGTATGCGCCTTTCGCATGGGGCAGCAGCGCCAAAAGCTGGGGGACGGTGTAGGTTTCGCCGTCGATTTCGATTACCCCGTCGTCGCCCAAGGTGTCGAGCGCGCCTTTCACCTCGTCGTAGAACCGCTTGGCCTTCTCGAGATACTGGGCGATTTCGTTTTTCACCCGCTCGAGCATCGTGAGCTGCTGGTATGCTGCGGAAAGCTTCGCCTCGCCCTCGGAGCGCTGCTTCTCGAGTTCGGCGCGCCCGTCCACGAGCTGTTGTTCGCCGGCGGCGATCTGCTCTTTGCCTTGCGTAAGCTGCTGCTCGGCTTCGTCGACCTTCTCCTGGGCCTGGTTTTGGAGGTCGCTGTAGCGCGCATCGGCCAGCTTCGACCCGAGCTTGGCGATGCGCTTGTCGATGGCGGACGACTGGCTCTCGTAGTCGGCCGCGAACGAGTTGAGGCCCTGCAGGCCGTCGCAGCGCACGTTCACGACCGGATAGCCGTTCTGGAACGCCGAGGCGTCGAACGCGGAGGGAACCACCCAACCGAGCAGGCTGACCGAGCCCGACACGTTCGGGGCGTAGCCGTAGGTCTCGCTCGCGGTGGCCAGGTACTCGGGGCTGTGCACGAGCGCGACCACCTTGTACGTCGCGCCGTTCAGGAACTTCATGCCGTCGGAGTCGCTCGTTGGCTGGGCCTGGCCTTCCACGTTCGCCAGCGCGCCGAGCGAACCGCCGCTCGATGCATCCGAATCGAACGTGACCGTGTTGCCCACCGCGAGCCCGCATCCGGCCGCCGCTTCGGCGCTGAGCGCGATTTCGCCGGCCTGCGCGGGCAGCTCGCCTTCGACCACGGAAAGCGTGTCGATGCGCTCGCCGAGCGACTGCACCTTCATCGTGACGCTCTCGCCGTTGACCGGAAGCGTTTGGAACGACTGGCGCGCGGGCTCGACGTCGGTCACGCCTTCCACCTCGGCGAGCTGCGCGAGGTCGTCGTCGGTAAGCCCGTAGGGGAACTGGATCTGGAAGTGGTGGAACGAGCCCTCGTCGAACACCTTGCCGCTGGCGTTCTGCAACGCCGGCGTGACCCAGCTGATCCCCAGGAAGATGCCCACGCCGAGCGCGACGAACATGAGGATGCTGAAAAACGACACGAACGTCTTGCGGATGTTCGCGAGCAGCTCTGTTATCTGCGTCGGTTTCACGAACGCCGCCTACCAGACCAAATCGGTCGCGTGCGCCGGATGGCGGTTCACGGTGACTTCGTGCATGCGGCCGTCCCTCATGCGCACGACGCGGTCGGCCATGCGAGTGATTTCCTCGTTGTGGGTGACCATCACCATGGTGGTGCCGCCACGCACGACCTCTTCCATCACCTGCAAGACCTCGATCGAGGTGGCGTAGTCGAGCGCGGCCGTCGGTTCGTCGGCGAGTATGATGCGCGGGTTCTTCACGAGCGCGCGGGCGATCGAGACGCGTTGCTGCTGGCCGCCCGACATCTGCGACGGGTAGTTCTGCTTGCGCTCGGAAAGCCCCACGACCTCGAGCGCCTTGTCGGCGTCCATCGGGTCGTTCACGAGCTCGGCGATGAGCTTCAGGTTCTGAAGCGCCGTGAGGTTGGGCATGAGGTTGTAGCTTTGAAAGATGAAGCCGACGTTGTCGCGGCGGAAGTCGGTGAGCTCCGTCTGCGTGGCGCGGCTGATGTCGCGACCGAGGTAAGTGAACGAGCCCGACGTGGCTTGGTCCATGCCTCCGATGATGTTGAGCAGCGTGGACTTGCCGCAGCCCGACTCGCCGAGCAGCACGAGGAACTCGCCTTCGTACACGTCGAGGTTCACGCCTTTGAGGACTTTGGTCACGATGTCGCCGTTTTGGAACTCGCGCGTGATGTCGCGCAGGCTCATGACGATTTCGCCGGGTTGCCACGGCTCGGCTAGCGCCTCGTTCTCGCCGAGCGCGATGGCGGCCATCATGGCCATGATTTCCATGACGTCGGCGCCCTCTTCGGTGAACTGGCCGCCGTCGGTCTTGTTCACGAACTGGATGACGCCCAAGTCTTCGAACTGGTTGGAAAACGGCACGCACACCATGGACGTGACTTCCATGCCCGCGAAATCGGCGGCCGTTTCTTCGTCGAGCTCGGTGCGGAAATTAAGGAGGCGCTCGGCCTTCTGCGAGAGGTACACGCGCCCCACGGTGCCGTTCCCCATCTCGTGGCTGCGGCTCGTCAGGTCGATGGGGCCGATCCAGAAGTAGGGGTGCAGCTTGCCGTCGCCCGCCTTGTCGATGTACCAGATGACGGCGCTTTCGGCGCCCACGTGCTCGACGATGGCTTTCAAGCCGCCCTGCAGGGCCTCGTCGAGCGTCGTGGCATTGGAGATGACGCCCTGTACTTCGCCGATCGTCTTGAAGTAACCAAACATCGAGCTTTCCATGCCGGCTGTCCCCTCTGCGCACTCGAACCAGTCGTCAACCTCTTGGTTCGATTAAAACACAACTTGTGCACTAAGCTGGAATCGGTTGCTGGAAATATGCGGACCCGCCCCGCTTGCCGACGGGTCCGAGCCAGGGCAAGCGGGGAGGCGAAGCGTGACGCGCCTTCCGCGCGGCGGGCTGCACGAATGTTGCCCCTACGACGTATGGTTCTCGCATGCCCGATGATCCTGCGAGCGTGTGCATGGCTGGGCGCATGCTTCAACCCGGGGAGGTATCCGACAGGTGGACGAATTGCATCGTAGGGGCGGCGTTCGTGACGCCCGCCGAGCGGAAGGCGCGTCACGCTTTGCCTGCGTGTGACACTTCCCGTCAGACACGATCTGTCATTTT
>JAFUBE010000391.1 GCA_017460365.1 Eggerthellaceae bacterium | reverse complement strand
TTGGGGTTCGTGTTCCAGAGCTTCAACCTGCTTCCCCGCGCCTCGGTTCTGCGCAACGTCATGCTTCCGCTCGTGTACTCTTCTTCGTGCCCGAAGTCCAAGCGCCTCGAACGCGCTTTCCGTTCATTGGTGCTCGCGGGACTTCCCGAGAGCTACTACGACCATGCGGCTAACGAATTGTCGGGCGGCCAAATGCAGCGCGTGGCGATAGCGCGCGCTTTGGTCAACGATCCGGCTCTTGTGCTTGCGGACGAGCCGACGGGCAACCTTGATTCGGTCACGAGCGAAAAGGTGCTTACCACGTTTCGTCGACTGTCTGATTCGGGAAAGACAGTGGTGCTCATCACGCACGATCCCGAAGTGAGCCAGTGGGCGGACCGCACGGTTCACATCCGGGACGGGATCCTTCTTTCCGACGAAGAAGAGCGCGCTGTAGTCGCGGCTTCCGCCGCTGCAAGGAGTGCGTATGAGAATTAGCGACCTGTTCTACGAAACATGGCTTGCCCTTAGGTCGAACAAAGGCCGAAGCCTGCTCACCATTCTTGGCATCGTCATAGGAATCGCCTCGGTCATTTCCATGACCTCCCTTATCGGAGGGGTGAAAGACGCCCTTATCAACCAGCTTGGGCTCAACCAGTCCCGCACCGTCTACATCGGCATGTGGGGTTTAGAAGGGGTCACGGACGAGTCTTTGAGGGAAATCGCCGACGGCGTAGATGGATACGAGTTTGTATCCGGTGCCACCGTGGGGGCCGCAACGGCAACCACGGGCACCAAGAAGGCCGACGTGGGGGTAAGGGGCGTTACCGACGGATATTTCAAGGCATTGGGATACAAGCTTAAATCGGGACGCTTCTTTTCCAGTTCCGAAGTTGCCGGAGATGGGATGATCGTCGTTTTGGACGAGTCTGTTGTCCGCTCGCTTTATGGGGCCGATGCCGAAGATCCGGTGGGAGAATCGGTCACGATCGGGAACGACAGCTACGAAATCATCGGTGTTATTGAGTCCCAGGGTTCGGTGGGCTCGCAAGGGGAGACGTTCGTTCCGTATCAAACGGGTGTTATTCGCATTACGGGCGATCCCACGATAACGGACATGGTTGGTTTCGCCCAAGAGGGCACCGACATGAAGCAGATATCCGAAGACACCGAATCCTTCCTTCTTGAACGGTACAACCTCTCCAAAGAGGACAACATGGTCTACGTCATGTCCGTCGAATCGATCCAGCAGGAAATGTCGTCCACGGTGCTCATGTTTCAAGCGCTCATGTCGGCTGTGGCGAGCATCTCCTTGCTTGTGGGAGGCATCGGCATCATGAACATGATGCTCACCAACGTTACCGAGCGCATTCGAGAGATCGGCCTGCGCAAGGCTCTGGGGGCCCATCGCAGTGACATTACCAAGCAATTCCTTTTCGAATCGGTATCCCTGTGCCTGGTTGGCGGCGTGATTGGGTTTTTGCTGGGTTATGGAAGCGCGTTTCTCCTTTCTCTGCTGCTCTCAGGCGTGATGGGCCAGATGTTCGTAGGTCAGGACATGAGTATTACCCCATCGGTTTCGCTGGAAACGGTGCTTCTTTCCATCGGCATCTGCGCAGGGATCGGCATCGTGTTCGGCTTCTGGCCAGCGCATCGTGCAACAAAGCTCGATCCGGTCGAGTCCTTGCGCTATCAATAAGGGCGCCCGAAGCGCCCTTGCAAAGCATCGCTCTAGGTTTGGAGCGGTTCCGGCAGACTGGTGTCTCCGGATCGCTCCAGTAAATGCGTCTTTACGCCAGCAGGCCCTTTTCGGCGGCGGCAAGCTTGACGCACAGCACGAGCACGTCCATGGCCTGGTCGAGTTCGCCGAGCGGGGGCAGGGTAGGGGCGATGCGGATGTTCGAATCCTTCGGGTCGTTTCCGTAGGGCCAGGTTGCTCCCGCTCCCGTCAGCACCACGCCGGCATCCTTGCACAGCTCCACCGTGCGTCTTGCGCAGCCCTCTGGAACGTCCAGCGATATGAAGTAACCGCCGCGCGGTGCAGTCCACGTGCACCCTTCGACATGCCCAAGCCCTTCTTCGAGCTTGGATAAAACAAGTTCGAATTTGGGCCGCAGGATGGCAGCGTGCTTTGCCATGTGCGCCGCCAGACCTTTTTCGTCGCGGAGGAATCGAACATGGCGAAGCTGGTTGAGCTTGTCATGCCCAATGGCCTGCACGCCAATGCGCATGCGGGCCTCGTCCATGTTTTCGGGGCTTGCGGCAAAGGCGGAAACACCCGCACCAGGGAGTGTTACCTTGCTCGTCGATGCGAACTTGACGTAGCGGTTAGGGTTGCCCGCCTCCTTGCAGGCTGCGGCAATGTCGATCACCGCGTCTTGCTGCGATGGGTCGTCGTAGAGGTGGTGGATGCAGTAGGCGTTGTCCCACACGATGCGGAAGTCGTTTGCGGCGCATTCCATCTGCGCAAGCCTTCTGACCGTTTCGTCGGAGTAGGTGATACCGCTGGGGTTGGAATACTTCGGGACGCACCAGATGCCCTTCACACTGGCGTCGGATGCCGCAAGACGCTCAACCTCGTCCATGTCGGGCCCGTTTTCGTTCATCGTGACGGGGATCATTTCGTAACCGAACGCCTCGGTGATGGCGACATGGCGGTCGTAGCCGGGAACGGGGCAGATCCACTTCACCGCTTCGAGCGTGCACCACGGCGTCGAGCCAAGGCTTCCGAAGCTATGGAATCGGGCAATCGTGTCGTACATGAGCGTAAGGCTTGCATTGCCGCCCACGAACACGTTTTCAGGATCGTCGTCGAGCATGATTGCCATGAGCCGTTTTGCCTCGGGCAAGCCGTCGAGCACCCCGTAATTGCAGCAATCCGTCCCATCTTCTGCCACAGGGTTCTCGAGCACGCCGAGTATTTCGGACGAAAGCTCAAGCTGGTCGCTCCCCGGCTTTCCGCGTGCCATGTTGAGCTTAAGGCCCAAGGACTTCGTCTCTTCGTATGCAGCGAGCAGTTCTTCGTTCATAAAGCATCCTTCCGTTGCACGTGGCAGGACTAGTCGGCGGCCTTGACCAGGATTTCGGTTTCGATGTCGTCGATCATGAGGCTCCGATCGAGCACTTCTTCGAAATTGCGCTCCATCTTGCCTTCGTCCATGTAGTGGTCGAATTCGTCGAGCACCGATTGTTCGGGTTCTTTCGTCAAGAGCGACACGACCACGATGGCGATGCAGCTGCACAAAAATGCCGGCATAAGCTCGTAGATGCCGAACACGCCACCCATCGGCTTGATGAGGTTGTGCCAGATGAGCACCATGGCCGCGCCCGTGACCATGCCGGCGATCGCGCCCTGCTTGGTCGTGCGGCGCCAGTACAGCGCGAACAGCGTGAGCGGGCCGAAGCTCGCGCCGAGGCCGGCCCAAGCGTACGACACGACGTTGAAGATGACCGAGTTCTCGTCCCATGCGACGAAAATGCCGAACAGAAGCACCGCCGCAAGCGTGATGCGCGACACGATGAGCACCTGATTGTCGGTTGCGTCCTTCTTGAAGACGCCGCGGAAAATGTTCTCTGCAACGCTCGAACCGGTGATCAGCAGGTACGAGGACGCCGACGACATGGAAGCCGCCAGAATGCCGGAAACCACCAGGCCGCACATGAACGCCGGCAGCATCGTCTGAGACAGCACGATGAAAATCGACTCGGCAGCGGACTGGGTGAGCAGCGCCGTCGGCATGATGGACCGCCCGATCATGCCGATCATGACAGCGGTGAACATCGAGATGACCACCCACACGATGGCGATACGGCGGCTTGTCTTCACTTCTTCCTCGCTGCGAATGCCCATGAAGCGCACGAGCACCTGCGGCATTCCGAAGTATCCGAGACCCCAGCTCATCGTGGAGATGATCGTGAGCAGGCCGTACTCAGCCGGAACATCGAAGAGAGCTTGGCTGCCTTCGACCATCTGCACGCCGTTGGCGTCGACGAGCGGCGTGGCCATGGTCGTCATCGACAGGTAGCCGGGTATGTCCCGCAGAAACGCAACCGTGTTGTCGACGCCGCCCGCCATCGTGATCGAGCCGACGAACACCACGACGAGCGCGACGAACATGAGGCAGCCCTGCACGAAGTCGGTCGCGACAACGGAGAGGTAACCACCGACCATGGTGTAGAGGAACACGATAAGCGCGCCGAACACCATCATGATGGAGTAATCCCAGCCGAACAGCGAGTTGAACAGCTTGCCGCAGGTGACGAAGCAGCTGCCGCAGTAGACGCAGAAGAAGATGAGGATGATGACGGCCGCAATCGTTGCCACGATGTTCTTGTCGTCGTGGAAGCGGTTCGAATAGAAACCGGGCAGCGTGATGGAATCGCCCGCGACCACCGAATACTTGCGCAGGCGCTTAGCCACGAGCAGCCAGTTCAGATACGTGCCGATGGCCAGGCCGATGGCCGTCCAGCCGACATCGGATGCGCCGCAGAAATACGCGAGTCCGGGCAAACCCATGAGCAGGTAGCCCGACATGTCGGACGCCTCGGCTGAAAGCGCCGTGAACCACGGACCCACCTTTCGCCCGCCGAGGAAGTATTCCGACGTCGACGAGTTCGATCGCTTCGCGTAGATGAAGCCGATCGTGAGCACCACGATGAAATAGACCAAAATGGCCAACACGACGAAAACATCGCCGTCTTTCAGTTCGAACATGACTTGTCCTCCCCTTGTTAGGTACAAGGAATGATTATAGCTTTAGCGTGGTGGAGCGATAGCTAGATTTAACAAAATGGACCGAATAGGGCGTCGCATCTGTTGAAGTCAACTCAGCGTGACACTTCACGTCA
>JAFUBE010000390.1 GCA_017460365.1 Eggerthellaceae bacterium | reverse complement strand
CGACGACCAGCATGCGGGCGGCTTGGCGGCTGCCGAAGACGAGGAAGTAATGAGATGGCTTTTCCTGAATCTAACAGTTTAGAAGTGTGGTGTTCCCAATGTGGCTATGACGTGCGGTAAGTCGCATCTGCCATCATCAAATGGCGCACCACCCTTTCCAATCTCGGCCATTTGTCTCTGGCCTGGTTCACCCTGAACAGGTAGACGTACCAGTTCAGGTAGCTCTGCAGGTTCGCGGGGTCCATGCCGGTGAACCGCCAGAGGTACCGTTTGATCCACGAGCAGAGGTTGTTCGCCATCGCCATGCACTCCAGGTAGACCGGGTCCTTCACGTCGGCCTTGTAGGCCTCGTCCGTGCACTTCGCGGCTTTTACCAGCCCCCGGTGAGCCTTCTCCATGTCGTGCACCACGACGGAGCCTTCCTTCAGGTGCGAGAGCAGGCCGTCCTTCATGCGCTTGGTCGACGGCTTGCCGTGGCCGCACACCACGGCGACGGGGTTCTTGTGGACGTCGATCGCGACCGCGATGCACAGCTTCTGCTTCGAAAGCCCCCGCTTCCTCGCCTCGCCGTAGCCGTGCGTCAAGTCCGTGTCGTTGATGTAGGTCTCGTCGATCCAGATCCTGTCGCGCAGCACGATCCGGTCCTGGTAGCCGTCCACGGTCGCGAAGACCCGGTGGCGCCACTCGTACGCCGTCTTGTGGTTCAGCCCGCATATCTCGGCGATGCCCTCTATCGGCACGTTCCAGCACATCAGCTCGATGAAGTCCGCCCAGGTGGGGAGATCCTTCTTCGAGTCCTCGAATATGGTCCCAGTGAAGGAGCTGTAGCGCTCCCCGCAGCTCGGGCATCGGAACCGCTGATGGCCCGCGGCTGTCTTGCCGTCCTTGGACGGCGACTCGCCGCATGACGGGCACGGCGGGCTGGATCTGTACTCCGAGGCGGCCTCGTCGAATGTCCCGAGCCCTACCTTCTCCCGGCAGGCGCGCGTCGCGACCGCGCGTTCCAGGAGCGCGAACTCCTCGTCCGGCAGCGCGTCGATGCGACCCGCGAAGGGGTTGGCGTTGATGTTCATTCGGCTGTCCCATCCGCCCAGGCGCCCATCCGATCGGGACGTCGCCAAACTTAGGACCAGATGGGCACCCGGGCAAATCTAAGTTGGCGGGACAATCATACCAACTCATGCCGAACCCCATACTCCTATCACCACACTTCTAAACTGTTAGATTACGGAAAAGTCGGCGACACAAAAGAGCATTATTGGACGAACTCCATCTTCCACGAGACGAAAGGAGCCCAGGCGCGCAGGGACGCAGCGGCCAGCATCGGCAAGAACGCCTGGGTCATCTCCTATACGAGCTGCACCATCTTCGGACAGGCGAAATACCCGCAGGAGATGGCCCGCGACCAGAACCCGCGCCTGATCAGCGCGCTCAGGAAGAACCTCGCCACAGGCAGTCGCACGTTCCTGGGCGTCATCTGCTCCGACTTTTCCGACGAGATGCTGGCGCAGCTGGTGTACAGGCACAATTTCGCCGTTCAGCACGTCACCGTACGG
>JAFUBE010000389.1 GCA_017460365.1 Eggerthellaceae bacterium | reverse complement strand
TTATAATGCAATTCTGTTTCTGGCTTGAAATAGTTTTGCAACTGGTGAAAAGCACAGAATTCGTGCACAAAACGATTCAGAGAAGATGTCACGACTTTGCCATCAGAAACAACTACTTTATTATCTTGAGTTACAACAAATGTTTCTTCACCATGGAGTACGATCCTGTTGCCGTAGGCGAGCCGCCCGATGTGGAGGAACTCGAAGACGCTGATGAGCTGGAAGACGACGCGCTAGCCGACGACGATGCGCTGCCGTTCGAAGACGAGCTCGAAGACCCCGAGCTTCCCTCGCTCGAGGAGGTTGACGACGTCGACGAACCCGAAGCGCTCGAAGACGAGTCGGACGTCAACGCGACATGACTGTTGGGGTCGTACGGGTGCGGTATGAACAGCGGTACGACGTACAGCGCGAAAGCCGCTACGAGGATCGCCGCCCCCACGGCGACCAGGACGACCGGCAACTTCGACTTCTTTGCCACCAGCGAATTTTTCGCAGTTTTTGCAGCTTTCTGCGCCTGCCCAACCGCGGCGCCAACCGCCTGGGCAGCAGGCGGCGCGCTCTTCCACGTGGAAAGCGTCACCTTGCCGACCTCGACGGGGGCCAACACCTCCACGACGCCACCCGTGCTCGGGAGTTCGGGGATGGCCGCCTCGACGGCGTCGACGACGCCCTTCACCGCCGCTGCGATTGAAGGCCCGGATGCCCGTTGGCCCGCCTGCGTGCCTTCGGCGGAGGACGCAGGGGGCTGCGCCCCTACGGGATCAACTTGAGATGCCGGCTCGACCGTAGGCTGCTGACCTGCGGCGACGGCCGCCCCGCATTCCGGGCAGAACTGCAGCCCCGCAGAAAGCTCCTTGCCGCATTGTGTGCAAAACGCCATGTCAACGTCCTTCCGCCTACAGGAACCTCACGGCACCGGGCGCGACGAAATCGCCGTTGATGCGTGAGACCATGTCGTTCAAGAGCACGGTCAGCTCGTTTAGCTCGTGGTAAGTCTCCTCCAACGACGAACCAAACTGCGTCTTCAGCATGCCCTCGACATCGGCAGCTGTCGCACCGTTCACCTTCTCGAGGCCCATCATGTTAATGGCCTCTGCCTTGTTCAGGAATTTTTGAATGCTCTCGGGCAGCTCTACGCCGTGTTTCTTGAGGACCGCCAGGCGGCTCTCCACAATACGGTTCGTCTGCTTGGTGAACTGCCTGCCGCTCTCCTCGACGAATGCTTCGGCCGCTTCCTCGTAGAGCTTGGCGGCGACCTCGTCGCCTGCAGCGCGCGCTGCGGCGGCGTCGGCCCACGCCTCCTTGGCCATGTTCTGCCAGTGCACGCACTTGCGCTCGGCGGTCAGGCCCACCGTGGTCGCATCCTCCAGTGTCTCGCCGGCACGCGACGCCTGGCACACGCGCATGGCGTCCTCCCACTTGCCGTACGATTCGGGGCCGAGCGCGCTCACGACGGAGTGGTCGGCCGCCCTGCCGAATTTCGCGACCTCATCGGCTGCGCCCTCGTAACCGTGTACGATCTTGAACAGTTCCTGATCGAGCACAGGTTGGCCGTCCTTCTCGACGATGTCGATCCAGATCTCCTCGCCTGTCTTCGGATCGACGCCCCCGTATCTCTGGAAGGTCACGTCAAGATCCATCGGCGTCGTTAGACCCTCCACCACATCGTCGGTCACGTTGCCGGTAGCGCCCTTCACCCTGATGTCCTTGAAGGGCACCTTCTGCGTCTCGGACAGGCGCACCTTGGCCATGTGGATGGCCTTTTCCTGAACCTCCCTGATCTCGGCGTTGTAGAACTAGCGCGCTGCCTTGCCCAGCTCGCTCGTATCGGCCCTAAGGGCGCGCATCGCATGTTTGTCGCACTGGATGGCATACAGCAGTTGGCGCCGTTCGAAGCGCGTGAGGTCCTTGCCGCCGGACTTCAGCACCGTATCGATGTTCTTCAGCTTCAACTTACCCTCGATGCGCCCCAGGCAGTATGAAATGTCGCGCTCGACTATCTCGCCGGACAGCGACTCGACCGACTGCTCAAAGGCCTCCTTCGCCGCGAGCGCGGCCTTTTTGGCCTCGTCGAGCTCGTGCGCCAGCACCTTTGCAGCGCTGCCGACAGCCTGGCCCGCCTTGGACGAGCTAAAGAACCCGGTCAGCCCCGCGACGCCCTTCTGGAACAATGCCTCGGCGCCGAATTCCTTCGTAATGCTCTCGGCAACGCCCTTGCCGAAGCTGGCCCATTTCATGCCATACTCAACGATCTTGCCCGTTGCAACGCCAAATACGAGCTGGCGGGCGGCGGCATCGCACGCCGAACGGAAGATTTCGTAATCCTTGGCGCCGCCCTTGTCGATGCAGTCAATCGCGCCCTCCAAGCCCTTGCCGATTGCGGCAAATGGGATGAAGAATGCGTCGCTCAGACCGGCAGTTGCTATCGCGCAGCCGATCGACAAGCCCATCAGCAGCCACGATTCGTTCCAGTCTTTCACGGTCATGCGCACCGCGTCGCAGTACTGCAGCTCGCGACTGAAATACGCCTCCATGGCAGCCTGCGCAGGCCCCGTCTCGCCCCGGGCGCGACGCAGGAAGGCGCCGGTCACGCGTATGTAGTCTGGCTCGTGGAGGCCGTAGTGCTCGTTGTAGCCGTCGGCCATCATCTGGATGTAGTGGTACAGCGGCATCATATCGCCGTACTCGGTGTAGGTCATGTAGCGCGTCTCGAGCTGCCCGGGAATGCTGCCGACGACGTTCACGGCGACCCGTCCAGCCGCCTCGACATCTCGCACGTAATGGTACAGCGGATTAAGCTCGACGGCCTTCTCGGCAACCTTTGTAACGCCTCTCGTGGCCGACCTGGCGACTTCATTGAGCCCCGTGGCCGCATCGGTAAGCGAAACGGCACCCCCTGTTGCCGCTCGCGCGATTTCGGAACTCGCCTTTAGGGTCTTCCCGGTTTCCTTGAACTCTTCGTCAACTGCATCGTTGACGCTCTTGAAGACTGCCTCCTTTGCGTCTCTCACGCTGGAGTTGTCCAGAGCGTCCGTTATGGCGCCCATAGTCTCCACGAGGCTCAAGCCGCCCTTGATGTTCCACGTGGTCGTGTCGGAACGGAGACTCTGGTTCTGAATGTATGCGAGCCTCTCGAGTTTATGGGCGTCGTCGGCGTCGTAAGCCGCGGCCTTCTCGGCGTAGTCGGCGCGCCACGGCTGGGATATCGCCATCACGCGCTCGGTGCGCTCGAACTTCCGCCTGCTCCATTCCATCTTCACGGTTACGTCGACCTGCACGCGGTTCGGCGGCGTGAGTATCCCCTTGCTCGCCACCACATGGAAGGTTTGCTCGTTGTTCTTGTAGTCGATCTTCTTCAGGAAGTAGCCGAAGCCCATCGCCTCGCAAGGATGCACCACGTCGTTGCCGTCGGCATCCTTCAGCACGCTCGAACCCGGCACGTCGGCGAACTCGATCTTGGTCTTGCCAAACTCGGGCAGGGGGTTCACGGCCCTCACGACGATGTCGGCGGCGTCGGGATCGTCGGGATCCAGCAGGGGCATCTCATCGAACGCCTGGCCCCAGCCGGGATTGCCGATGTCGCCGTCGTATCCCGCACCCCACGTGTACAGCGTCGCGCGGATGATCGAGCGCGCCGCCTGCTGCGTCACGCCCTCGCACTCCACGGGGATGACGTACTCACCCTTGGCCGAGTCCTCCGGCAGCTGCGCGCGCCAGGCATCCAGCTTCTCCCTGAACTCCGCCGGCGTCTCGCCCTCGTCGCGCCCGCGGAACTCCACGAACTTGGCTTTCCGGTCCACCGCATAGCACTTCAGGGGCTCCACGTGCAGTCGGATGCCCTCGACGAAGCGGTACAAATCGAAGATACCAGTCAGCTTCGACTCGCCGGAGGGGGCCTTCCACGTAGCCGTGACCTCGCAGGTGAAGTGCTCCAGCTCGCCGGGTCCCAGGACGGGGGCGATGCCGGTCTCGGTCAGGCGTACGTTCCACATGGCCTCGGGATGCTCGCGGTCGCGCACGACCTTCACGTCGGTGAAGTAGTTGCTGCCCTCGCCAGGGACGTTGCCCGTCCACAAGGTGCACTTGAAGACCGGCTCGACGCCTTCGGGCAGCTGCATGCCCGCGAAGCAGAACGGGATGGCCAGCGTCTGCTTGTAGCCCGCGATGAAGGTGAGCGCCACATCGCCGAAGTACAGCTCGGTCTTGCCCACCTTGAACTTGACGTTGTTCGTGAAGGTGCCGCCTTCGCCCGTGAAGGTGATGGACACGATTGCCTCGGGACTGTCGGCGTTGAGCGCCTCGACGTTCACGCAACGGTAGTGATTCTGCATGCCGATGTCTTGCGCGGACAGGTTCGTGCTCGCGCCGAATGAGATGTGCGCCGTCAGGTCGTCGCGCACGCGTACCTGGCCATCGGGCTTCACCTCCTCGATGAGCGCGCCCACAGTCTGCGGCCCGCCGCCCACGAACAGAGTGTCGCCGAACTCCTTGTAGAGCGCCATGCGGAAGGTCGAGGGCTCGTCCGGGTCGTCATCGGGCTCGTCGTCGCCTGGACCGTCATCGCCGCCCTTGCGGCCGCGCCGCGACAGCGCCACCGCGCCGCCGATCACGGCGGCCCCGCCGATGATAGCGGCAGGTATGACCCAAACCCCGAACTCGCCGCCCTCTTTGGGCGGGGTGGTCTCGACGGTGACGTTCTCCTTGGGCGTCTGGGTGTATCCCCCCGAAGTACCACTTGAGTCAGGATCCCACGTGTACAGGTAGACGACCGTGACGTCGCCGCTATCGTCGATTGGATGGGCTGTAATTCTGATGGCCATCCCTATCATCGGATCGTCAATGGCGACTGGATTGTGATCCTCGTCGCAACATTCCTCGAGAAAGGCTTCGGCTGAACGCCCGTAGTCGCCCCCGTACTGGAGCAGAATCCGAGAAAACCCTTCGGTTACGTGCCATTTATACGTTCGGGAACCTGACGGGTACCGTTCGAACAATGCTTCCTTCCATTCCCTAGACCTGGCTCCAGGATAACCGTCCAGATCGGGAGGATTGAATTCGACAAATTCAACATCCGACGCTTCGCACAGGGCAGCGACGTTGACCATCCCAAACTCCCAAAAATCCAGGAATTCGAATCCGGGAACGCCCGCGCTCGCGTAGCGCTCGCCATAATAATCGAATAGATCATCGATCGTCTTCTCATTCGGGTCGTAGACGCCGAGTTCCATACGGACATTCCCGCCCCAATACAACGGGGCGCAAGAGCCGGTGCCTTCAAGATTTCCTGAGAAGCCGCTGTAGCTGTCCTCAAATGAAATGTAAACGTCGGGCTCCTGACCTACGACGATCCGCTCGGGAAGGTCTCCCCACGCCCTTTGCTCGTCGAACGAACATCCGTAGCTTCGCTTCGTCTTTTCGTTATAGGTCTTGTTATCCCAGTGAGAAGAGACACCGTTCTCGGTGTACGAATACGTGACATGCGGATTATCGGGCGCATGCGTAAATATGCGAACCCCCTGAAGCTGCCACATGGGCTGGTTTGCGGCTCCGGCTGTGCGGGGAGCGAACGTGCCGAAGGTCGCGAACAGGAGCAGGGCTCCCAGGAACAAGGCGAGCGAGCACCTCGCCGTTTCGCGGACGGCCCTCGATGCGGAAGTGTGCCTCATCATGTCGTGCTCCTCGCCTCGTCAGTCTGCGGCCAGCGCGGCCGTCGGCGCCTCGTCGACGAGGCGCAGGACGGTCGTGCTACTGGCGTCTTTCATGGTCAGGGTTCCTTCGCCCAGCTCGAGCTTCGCCCCGTCGTAGCCGAAGTCGAGCGGCACGTTCAGGATGATGGCATCATCCACCCGCTCGTATGTGAAGTCCGCGATGCGGCCGTCAGTGCAGAGCTTGCCGCCCCTCCCGTCATGAATCGCGATTGAAAGGTAGTACCAGTTCTCGGTTTCGCCCAGTCGGTCGACGAAGAACTCGCTCGGATCGGTGATGGTGTCGCCGTCGACCGTGGCGCTCTCGAACACGTAGTACGCGGGGGTGACGAGCGGGGAGGTTTCGTCGGGGATGACCACGTCGCCGGGCTCGTTCCGCCCTTCGCATGCGGCCAGCGCCAGGCAGCAAACGCAAAGCGCTGCCACAATCGCCAACGCCGCTGCCCTCATCCTGTCCCTGCCGGCTCCTATCTCGTCTGGTAGACTCGGTCGAAAGCTACCCTCTCACCTGCGCGTTCGGGCAGTGGTCGCGGATGTAGCCGAACACGAAGTCGTAGTCCCCAGGCTCGACGTACACCTGGTTTTTTGCCATGGGCTCGTTCACCTTTATGACGTGCAGCGCGCGTGAGCCCTTCACGGAGCGCACGCTGGAAAAGGTGCTGACGGTCGCGTCGTGCGTGGCCGTGAGGATGCCCATTCCCATCTGAGAGAGGTTTCCCGCGACTAGGCCCGCCAGCACGTTCAGGCCGGCGACGACCTGGGCCTTCTTGAACTC
>JAFUBE010000388.1 GCA_017460365.1 Eggerthellaceae bacterium | reverse complement strand
AGCGTGAAAGGCGAGATCGTCATCGTGATCGACCCGCCCTCCGAAGCCGAGCGCACCGCCGACGCCGATCGTACCGCCGCGGACGCCACCACCCGCGCCGCCGAACTAACCGCCGCCGGCGAGCGCCCCAAATCAGTCGCCCGCACCATCGCAGCCGAGTTCAACCTCCCCCGCAACCAAGCCTATGAAATCGCCCTTGCTGCCAAAGGAGCTCAATGACCTGGTACAGCAACATGCCCGCCAAGCGGCTCGAGTTCATCGACGATCTCGAGGTGTGGGTGATCGAGAAGAAGCGCCTGAAGCACCCGAACCTGCGGGTGCAGCCCGACGGGCGCGTCGAGTTCTCGGTGCCGCACGGCTACCCGCCCGAGTTCATCGTCGACTTCGTGCGCGAGAAGCACGACTGGATCGTCAAAGCGCAGCAGAAGTACGAAACCTCGCCGATGGGCCGTGCCGCCACCGCCAGCCAGCAGGAAGTCCGCGAATGGCGCCAGGTCGTCGAGGCGTTCACGCCCGCGCTCGTCGAGAAGTGGGAGCCCGTACTCGGCGTGAAGGCCGGCAAGCTCGCTTACCGCAAGATGAAGAGCCGCTGGGGCAGCTGCCAGCCCTCGACCGGACGCATCTGCATCAACGTCGTGCTCGCGCTCTACCCGCCCGAATGTCTCGAATACGTGGTCGTCCACGAGCTCGCGCACCTGCTCGTTCCTGGCCATGGCCCCGAATTCCACGCCATCATGGACCGCGTCATGCCCGACTGGAAACAACGCCGTGCCAAGTTGCGAGACTAGGGGATTCTAGATCATCTCCATCTGGCCGAGGGTGCGCTCGTACCAGAGTTTCCAGTTGGGCGGGCAATACTTTTTCGCGCCTTCGATCGAGATCTGCCCGCCGTACCCGCGCGACAGTCCGGCAACGTGGTCGTAAATCGCTTCTTCCCATGAGTCCCAAGACGAAGATCCCCAGCCCCATGCGTTATGAGACTGGAAGCAATATTGCCCCTTGCCGCTTTCGGTGTAGGAAATCGCCGGAGAGAACCGCGGGTCTACTCCGTATTCGTATGCCGCCTTCGCGAACATGAGCCCCTGGCCGGCTAAGGGCGAGCCGGCCAGGTACGCGTCGATGCGCTTCGCCCATTCGGCGACGTAATCGTCTTCGCCTGTGTATGCGTCTTGGGAAGGTGTTTGCGGAGCTGCTGCAACGTCCTCGCTGCTGCTTGTGCTCGCTGGCTCCTCTACCGGTGCTTCCGGCTGCGCCTCGACGGCGGGCTCCGCAACGGTCCCCGTCTCGGGAGTGGCCGGCTCGCCGCTGTCGTTATCGCGCTCCGCAGCCGCCATCGCCTCAGCCTGCGCTGCGATCTGCGCCTGCTGACGGGCTTCTTCCTCGATGCGCCGCTGCACCTCGGCTTGGGCTTCCTGCGCGGCGACCATGGCCAGGCGCGCGTCCTCGGCACGCGCATCCGCCTCGGCGCGCTTTCCCTTCATGCCGTTTTGCGTGGTGACGATTTCGTCTTTCAGGTCCTGCAGGCGATTCATCTCGGCGATGCTCGCATCGGAGATCTTGTTCACGTATTCCAGTTCCGCGATGAAATCCTGGAAGCTTCCCGCGCTGAGCAGCAAGTCGATGATTCCCACGCTCTGCTGCTGGAACTTGTACAGCTCGCGTGCTGCCGCCGCGCTGCGCTCCTGCTGTTTGGGAATCTCGCGCTCGAGCTCGTCGATGCGCTCCTGGTCGGCTTCAATTGCGGCGCTCGCCTCGTCCGCCTCGGCACGGGCTTCCGCATACGCCGCCTGGCGTTCCTCGATTTCCATCTGCAATTCGTAGGCGGTCTTCACCGGATCTTCTTCTGCGGCCTGTTCATCGGCAAACGCCAACCCGCCGGGAAAACCAAGGGAGAATGCGAGCACAAGGCTCAGCAAGTATGCTGCGTTTCTAGTCATTTGATTCAATTATAGAGGGAATCGCTCACGTTCAGAGTATCTCCATGTGTGACACTTAACGGCAGGCGCTACTGCTCGACGCCCCCTTCGACCATCGAGGCCATGTCGCGGAGCACGTTGTTGTACCAACGTTGCCAGTTCGGCGGGCAGTACGTGCGCGCGCGACCCATCGACACGGTATAGCCATACCCCTCGGCCAGGCCCTTCACATG
>JAFUBE010000048.1 GCA_017460365.1 Eggerthellaceae bacterium | reverse complement strand
CTCTAGAAACTACCCCACTTTGGGTCTGGCAGTAAGTGGGGCAGTGGCGGTTTCGCGCGGCGGTGCTCCGGAGCAACTTTCCAAAGTCGATGCAGGTTTAGCGACCGTAACCTGCATCGACTATATGCGCGTCAGCGCATTGCAAAAACACGGCGCGAAGCGCCGAGCACTCTTTAGAAATTCCGTTCAAGCAATTGAAAATCAATGTATCTCCCGGACGGGATTCGTTGTGATGACAGCGATTGCGAAGCGAATGCGATGGCCCGATTTCGTCCCAGACTGGTCGAAATCGGTACTTGACAATAGGGTTAGCAACGCATTTTCCATGTAAAAGAGCAGGTAAACGCGTTGTTCGGGCTAAGTCGGAAGCAACGGGAAGCGATGGGGCCAAACTGCGCAGTCAACGGGTGCGTCGATATAATGCCACGAGGGAGCAACGGGGCCCAAGGCCCACTTGATTAATGCCGTGTGCAAGAAAGGACGCCTCGTGAGAGACAAGATTAAGGGCATCGTCGAGAGCAAGTCGTTCGAGAACTTCATCCTCGCGGTCATCGTTGTCAATTCGGTGGCAATCGGTATACAGACCGCGAAACCCGGAGGGGCACTCAGCTGGGGGCTGGCCATGTTCGACTGGGTGTGCCTCGGGATCTATATCATCGAGGCCGTACTGAAGATCATCGCCTGGCGCGGCGAGTATTTCCACAGCGGGTGGAACGTGTTCGACTTCGCGATCATCGTGCTCTGCTGCCTGCCTGTCGGTGTGCTCCCGTTCCCCGTGCAGGTCGCGCGGGTGTTCCGCGTTTTCCGCGTGTTCAGGGTCTTCCGCCTCATCTCCGCGTTCAAGGAGATGCGCGTGATCATCGAGGCGATAGGCCGCGCGATTCCTGGGGTGCTCTGGACGGCTTTCCTGTTGCTGATCATCTACTACGTGTTCGCGATCATCGGCACCGAGTCGTTTGGTGCAGCGTTCCCCGAATGGTTCGGCGACATCGGGCGCAGCTTCTATACGCTGTTCCAGGTGATGACGCTGGAGAGCTGGTCGATGGGCATATCGCGCCCGGTCATGGAGGTCTTTCCATGGGCGTGGGCGTACTTCGTCCCGTTCGTCCTCGCGTCGGCCTTCATCATAGTGAATGTCGTCGTCGGTATCATCGTCGACGTCGTAGACCAGGCGCGTACCGCAGAAGAGAGGGAGGAACGCCTCGAGCGCCAGTCTGTCGAGGGCTACGATGCGAAGAAGGACCTGGTCGAGCAGGTGAGGCAGCTGAAGGAGCAGGCGGAGCGCGTCGAAGCACTCCTGGCCGACAGCGGATTGGGCAAAACGGAGTCACGATGAAGTTCCCGAGATTGGCGAATTGTGCGGTTTCAGCCGGGGGGGTAGAGTAATACACTCGCTGTGAACGTGCCGTTCTCCGAAGACACCTTGAAGCTGCCGTCGTACTTGTTGGATATTGCCGCGACCGAGATCGAACCTATGCCATGGTCCGCTCGTTGGGTTGTTGGGATGCCATCGGCACTCAGCTTCACCGGCTCAGCGAAGCTGTTCTGTACGGTGATGGTGACAACGCCGTCCGGCAAGGCGCTAGCCTTGACCTTAAGCCACCTGCTGCCCTCGTCGCATTTCCCGGCTGCGTTGATGGCGTTTTCCACGAGGTTCCCGAGGACGGAGCAGAAATCGGTTTCTTTCACGGGAAGGTTTCGCTGGATGTCGAGGCACCAGGAAGACTCGATGTCTATTGCCGTGGCGAGGGAATCGTAATGGGCCGCGATGGCGTCGACGGCGCCATTCTCGCAGTAGAAGCTTGTGTGCTTCTCTGTCGAAGATTCGATGAACACGTCGGAATATGCACGCGCCTCATCCGCTTTCCCCGCGCTCAAAAGCTCGCCTATCACCGCCATGTGATGGCGGAAGTCATGGCGCATGGTCTGGGCATCGTCGATGTAGGCGATGAGCTCGCTTTGGCGTTTGCCCTCCAGTTTCAACAGCTCGTTTTCGTGCTCGAGGCGCACGGTCTCTTCGGTTCGGGATGCGGTTAGCCAAGCGATGTGGTGAAGGAACCATACGAACAACGGTATAAGGGATGTTATTGCAAGGCCTTTGGGGAGCACGTAGCCAACCATCACGTTCTCGGCGCTCACCGGCGTCATCCAGAAAACGAACGCGGTTATGGCGATCGGGGCCAACGAGAGCCATTTCCACAGGGCGTCGAGGCCGGCGTTCGCGAACAATGCGGGCAGCTTCACGAGAAGCGTGCGGGCGAATAGCGCGCAAGCGACGAGAGCGATGGCCAGGCAGGCGGCGCCGGATTGGACGGTGAAAACGTTGAGAGTGTTGTCGACTTCCCATGGGGCGGTCGCATAGGTGGCGTACATCGTGCTGAACGCGCAGAGCATAGCCGCGTTGAGGAAGCAGTAAACCGTCTTCCAACGGTCAAGCGCGCTGACGAGCAGCAGGGGCGCGAGCAGAAGCAGCGAGAAGGGCACGAGGATGTAATTCGTCGGCACTCCGGAGTACGACGCCGAAAGCGAGCCGAGCACTGTAAGAGCAAGTACGCATCCGAAGGCGGCTGCGTGCACGGTCCTCGCGCGGAAACGGAGATGCCCGCGACACGGCATGAGCGCCATGGCGGCGGCCGGGAACATCATCGCGAATTCGAGTAGGTAATTGAGGAACTGGTTGCCCAAAGCCCGGCCTTTCTGGATTCTTGCAGATTCGAGACCATGATAAGGGATTTGCCTTGAGCATAGCAGCCCCGAGCGTCGTTGCACCCGGGGCTGCGAGGGAAGGGAGAACGGAGAATCTAACTAATCGTTAAGCGACGGCGTTACCGTACCTGTCGATATTCTCGAAGCACTTCATGACCTCGCTGATATTGCATTTGGCGAGGACAGCGTTGCCGCTGTCGCCCAGGTCGATGAGCACGCTTCCGTCATTATCGGCAGCGGTGACCTCGAACTGCAACGCGTTGCCGCTCTGGATGTCGGTGATTCGCACATATCCCTCCTGGGGGGTCGAAGTGTCGCCGACGTAGCTGACGTACTGGTTGGTGCTCGGGTCATACACGAGCATGGCGCCCTGGGAGCCATCGGGGCTCTCGGCGTAGTAGAAGGTCTCGCCCTTGTCGCTTGCGCCCATCCAGGCGTCAGTCCATGAGGACACATCGACCGTATCGCTCGATGCAGCGGTGGTCGTAGCGGTCGAGGCGGTTGCGGTGGAGCTTTGGCTGGAGGACGCCGTGCTGCTCGTCGTGCCAGCGCTGGCGCTTGTGCTGCTAGAGCTAGCGGATGTGCTGCTGGCAGAGGCGCTGCTGGTGCTAGATGCGGAGCTGCTGGCAGACGACGAGCCGCCGCCGCAGGCCGCCAGGCCGAGCATCGCGACGAGGGCGGCGCTTGCAGCGATCGCCAGGAGTTTCGTCTTCGAGTTCTTCATGCTGCTTCCTTTCGGTTGTTGCCTTCCCCTCCGGCCACGTGGCCGATTACAGCTATTCTGACTGGAAAGCCGGGGGTTTAATACCACAGGTTTCGTCAGAAAGCAGGCGAAATTGGCACTTGACAGACGTGGCGCGTAGTGAGTTTCCTGCTCAATAGTGCAAATGCAAGGTGCTGACAAGTCCTCCTGCTTCTCGTCGCGGCGATGACGATACCACGACGCAGGCGAGTCCGCGACTATAATGACCGCATGGAGACACTTGCCATTGCCATATGCGAAGACACGGACGCGGACCGCGACCGGATCGAAGCGGCTATAGCCTCTTCCGGCGTCGGTTGCGCCTGCGACTTCTTCGGGAGCGGCGAGGCTTTCCTGGAGCGGTTCGTCTCCGGGAAATACGACCTCGTCTTCCTCGACGTCTTCATGGGCGGGATGACCGGGGTCGAGGTCGCGAAGATGGTGCGCGCGGTCGACCCCGAGGTGATGATGGCGTTCGCGACGACGAGCGGCGATTTCGCCATGGAGGGTTACCGGGCGCGCGTCGAGCGCTATCTCCTGAAGCCATTCCAGGACGAGGATGTGCACGAGGTCATATCAAGCGCGGTGCAGCGGGCCGGCTTGAAAAAGGAGCGAAGCCTCGAGATTGCGGGAGAAACGATACCGCATTCCCGCATCCGCTTCGTCGAACAGAGCAACCACGTGACCATCATCCACTTGATGGGCGGCAGCGAACGGCGACGTAGGGGCCGGCTCGACGATGTCGAAGCGGAGCTGCCATGTCCCCCGTTTTACCGCTGCCATAAGAGCTACCTCGTGAACCTCGACCACGTGAAGAACATCGATCGCGATCTGAACGTGTTCGAGCTCGACGGCGATGAGCGGGCCTACATCAGGCGCGCGAGCATGGCAGAGGCTCGGCGGCTGTTCGAAGAGCGGATGATCGAGCGGACCTTGAGGCTGGGAGAGCGGTAAAGTGACACATGCACCCGATCAGCGCTTCTCGGGGCTGAACAGGCTGCTCGATAGCTTGCCGTCGAGCAAATGGAACGCGTCAACTTGCTGATGCTTGGAGTAGAAGCCGCGCAGGCGCTCTATGACGTCGGCGAGCGCGCCTTCGCGGAACGCCTTGCGGGGCGCGGCGAAGCCGATCTCGATCGTGTAGGGCTCCTGCATGGGGATGGCCACGGTCCCTTCGGGCACGCCGAACACGAGCGAGACGCCGGGCACGAACGTGATGGCCTCGCCCATGCGGCACAGATGGCTCCTGTGGCCGCTGTCGTTGGAGGCCACGTATATATTGTCGACGCCGATGTGTCGCGCAATGGCGCGCTCCATGCCCCCGTTCGACCCTACGGCCAGGTTGTGGTTCCCGATTTCGGCCTTGGAAAGCGATTTCGCATTCGCGATCGGCGAGTAGGCGGGCACGAGCACGTAATCGCAGGTGTGCATGAAGGGCCAGTATTCGTAGCCGGCATCGATAAGCTGCCTCACCATCTGGGCGTTCTCGTCGGCGAACAGGTCGAAGAAGCCGAGTCCGCCGACGGTGACGATATCGGGCTGGGAAACGCCGGCCGCATCGAGCAGGGCGCCTACGACTTCGGGTGTTCTGCGTTGCAGGAACTGCACCTTTCCGTACAGGGCGGTGTTGAGTCCCGAGACGGGGAAGAACAGCGGCGTGTCGCAGAAGATGGGGCTCATATAGCAGGTGAAATGCATCCTCTTCTTTTTCAGTTCCAGCAACTTTCCAAAGTCGATGCAGGTTTAGCGACTGCAACCTGCATCGACTATATGCGCGTCAGCGCATTGCAAAAACACGGCGCGAAGCGCCGAGCACTCTGAAGTCACGGGCGGTGCTCCGGTCCGGGTCTGGCGGCGGGCGGGGCGCGGGGGCGGTACACATGGCGTATACTGGTCAGGAATTGATTCCTTGACGATTGGGGCAGCGATATGCGGTATGTCGATACACGCGGGGTTGTGGAAGAGCCGGTTGAGTTTACGCGGGCGGTAGTCGAGGGGTTGGCGCCAGGCGGCGGATTGTTCGTGCCTGAGCGGGTGCCCGAGCTTTCGCTCGACGAGATTTGCGGGCTGGCGGAGCTGCCGTACGCCGAGCGGGCGGCGCGCGTGTACCGCGCGTTCGAGCCCGACCTGACCGACGAACAGCTCGCAACGATCACGGCCGGCGCGTACGGAGACAACTTCGACACGGCCGACATCTGCCCGGTCACGGCGCTTCCCGACGATATATACATGCTGGAACTCTGGCACGGGCCGACAAGCGCATTCAAGGATATGGCACTGCTATGCCTTCCGAGATTCTTCAGCGTTTCGGCCGCCGAGCTGCGGACGCGTGGCGAGCTCGACGACACGCACATGATCCTGGTCGCGACCTCGGGCGACACTGGCAAAGCGGCGCTCGAAGGGTTCCGCGATGTCGACGGCGTGTCAATCGGCGTGATGTACCCCGACGGCGGCGTGAGCGACATCCAGTTCAAGCAGATGGCGACCCAGCGCGGCAACAACGTAACGGTGTGGGGCGTACGCGGCAATTTCGACGATTGCCAGACCGGCGCGAAGAACGTGTTCAATGACGAGGCATTCGCCACCGAACTACACGAACGGTTCCACGTGGCGCTTTCGAGCGCGAACTCAATCAACTGGGGGCGGCTGATGCCGCAGATCGTGTACTACATTTCGGCGTACGCAAAGCTCGTGGCCGACGGACGCGTGGCGCGCGGCGACGCAATCGACGTCTGCGTGCCGACCGGCAACTTCGGAAACATCCTGGCGGCGTATTACGCGCAGCGCATGGGAACGCCCATTCGCCGGCTGCTGTGCGCAAGCAACGAGAACCGCGTGCTAACCGACTTCATCAACACAGGCACGTACGACATCTCCGAGCGCGAGTTCGTGAAGACGCCGTCGCCTTCGATGGACATTTTGGTGTCGTCGAATCTGGAGCGCCAGCTGTTCGAGCTGACCGGCCGCAATGCCGAAGCGATCGTCGGCTGGATGGCTGACCTGCGCGAGAAGCAGGGCTTCCGCGTGGACCGCGACACGTTCGCCAAGATGCGCGAGCTGTACGCAGCCGACTCGGTCGACAACGACACGTGCCTGGCCACGATTCGCGAGGCGTTCGAAGCCTGCGGCTACCTGATGGATCCGCACACTGCCGTCGCCTACAAAGTTGCCGAAAACCTGCGCGAAGACGGCGTGCCGGTGGTCGTGGCATCGACGGCACACTGGGCGAAGTTCGGCAACAACGTATACCGGGCGCTGCACGGAATCACGCTTGCTGAAGAGCTTCCCGCCGAGGTGGCGGCACTCACCGGATGCGAGCTGAACCGCCTGATCGCAAATGAAACCGGAGCTGACAACATCCCCGCCGGGTTGGCCGAACTTGACGAGCTGCCGATTCGCTTCACTGAGGTGATCGACGGGAAAGCCGACGCCATTCGTTCTGCCGTTAGCGAGTTTTTAGGCAGGTAATTCTTCGTTGAGGATTATCTACCAATTGTTATAATTGGTGATGTCGAAAGCGAGGACATCATGGCCAAGAGCAAGAAGGGCGCGTCGTTGAAACCGGTAATCCGCCTGGCGGTTAAGAGCGAAAGCGCAGATAGCAATTCACAGTTCGGGCGCGGAGTCGCGAACCTGTGCCTGGGCGTGCGCGAGCTCGGGTCGCTGAATGCGGCCGCCAAAAGCATGAAGATGGCCTACAGCAAGGCATGGCGCATCATCAAGGAAACCGAGGCGGCGCTCGACATGCAGCTGCTCGACCGCGACGGCGCCCATGGCTCCACGCTGACCAAAGATGGCGACAAACTTCTCGACGCGTACCTCGAGATCGACGCGAAACTTCAAGCCATTGCCGAGGAAGAATTCGCAAAGCTGCTCTAGACGAACGCGTCTTTACCCTCAACCCGCGCGCGATGTGCCATTTCTCGTCAGACGCAGAGTGTCATTTTTTGGGTGGCGCTTGCTTTGCCGCACGCCTCCCTCAAAAAATGACACTTCGTGTCTGACGGGAAGTGTCACTGGCCGAGTTACACCTCGACGGCGCAGGTCCAGGTTAAGGAGCCGGCCTGGTCGCGTGCGGGGGTGAAGCGGATGCGAAACTCGGGCGGAGCGCCTGGGAGGGAGAGCGCTTCGTCGGCTTCGGTATAGCGATGCATGCAGCCATAGCAGATTTCGGCGTCGTCGAACGTTGTTGCATGGCACACGGGACAGGTTTTCATGAATTCCTCCTTTTCGTTTGCAGTTCTATGCGGTCGCCGACTTCGAGCCAGGGGGCATCGACGGCGTAACGCTCGAGCGTGACGGCGGCTTTTCGGCAGCGGATGCGGCGACGCGGACCGACAGCGAGGTACGACTCGATCACCAGCCCATCACTCGACACGAAGGCGACATCAATCGCGCGCTTCATTCCGAAGGTGTGGATGTCGTGGCACGGTACGATCAGCAGCACGCCGACGAAGTCGCCACGGCCGAGCAAGCCACGTAGACGCGATTTCAGCGTGCAGGCGAATTCCATGTTCATCGGCGCATGCATCTCACGACCACGCTTGTCGAATCATCCACCTGGGTGCAAGTCGCAAGCGCCCACGCAAGCTCGCCGCTGGTTTTCACGAACGTCGCGCCGTCGAGGCCGCCGAGCGAAACCGCACGCCAACCCCGTTCCTTCATGCACTCCGCAAGGCGGTTGCTCGCATCAGCGGCGCTGCCTGGCACTTCGTAGCCGACGACATCGCCGGTCGCGTCCACGCGCAAGCCTTGCGCGCCGGGCAGCAAGCCCACTTCGCGATCGAACGCTTCGGGTACTTCGGCGCCCTCCGCATCGGCGACGCCCTCGACGCGATCGAGCGCAGCGAACGGGTCGTCCATCTGCACGAGCGCTCGGGAGTCGATCCCGCCCGACGCCGCGCCGTATGCGGCTGACCCGCCTGTCACGCGGGCGATCGCATCGATTCCCGGCACCATGAGAAGTAGTGCCATCACCACCGCTACCGCCTTCAACGCGCGCATGCCCATCGAATCTTTCACGTCTTCGTTCATGCAACCACCCCTGCCCTGTACGAATCGACAACATAACGCGTCGTGTGCGTGAGGTGCGGAAGCGCGACGCCGAACACCTCCGAGCGCAACCCCCGCCCGAACAGCGTCGGGTAGAACTCAAGGGTCGCAGTGTATTCGTCGAAATCCGCACCCGTAACGCCGTGCGACACGCTCACCTGCACATTCGGTTCGTCGAGCTGTGCGCTCGCCGTTTGCTCGATAAGCGCGCATAACTGACCGGTGCCTTGCTGGTAACCTGGCGCTGCCGCATGGATGCGCGCGGAATCGTGCACCACCCGGTCGAACACGGCGCAATCGGAAAAGAACGTCATCACGTTCACCGCGATCACCGCCACCACTCTGAGCACGGGCATGGCCACCGCTACCTCGATCGTCATCTGCCCTGTTCGGGACCGAACCCGCCGCATCACTCCCATGCGCGCACCTCCGTCGTTTCGGCGTGGTAGGCGCGAATGCGGTCGAACAAGCCTTGCAGCACGCCGATGCCATATTGTTTCACTTTGTCAGGCAACGGTATCGTTATGGGGATCGACGGCCCGCCGTCGCCGAGCAGTTCGATCGATGCGATCTCGATTTCGTCGCCAAGCCCGCTCACCTGCTCGATGGCCGTGCGTTCCGCATCGGTGAGCAGCGCCGAGAACAAGTCAGTCGAGTACAGCGGATGGGCGAGCACTTGCTGTTTGACCGCGGTCAGCCCCGAACCGAGCCGGCCGTCGTCTTTCGCCGCGACGTGCGACGAGTTCACGAGCACGGGCTTGAGCGCCTCGAGTTTCGCCGGCTGCAAGCCCACATCGTCGAGCGCGCCGCGCAGCTTGTCGGCCGCCCACGTTCCCAAACCGCTCGCCCCGACGAGCGGAAGCGAGTTCAAGCCCGACTCCACCCCGCCGGTCACCGCGCCGATGCCGTTCGAGTACGCCGATAGCGCATTCGACCACACATCGAGCACGATGCCGAACGCACCGACCGCAACGCCGCCGTTCTCGCGCAGCCCGTCGAGCGCTGAATTCAACACGGTGCGCCCCTCGTCGGATCCTTCGTCGATCAAGGTCGCGGCGCTTATCGCCGCGCGTGGGCCGATCGATCCGCCCGATGTTGCAAACCCGTTCGCGAAGCCCCCGGCAACGGGCACGTCGCCTGCGTTCACCACGAACGAGATCGCACCGAACCGGCCGGGTGGCGCCACCTCGATGCGCTTGTCAATCGATTCCTTGAACGCCTCGACCAGCTTGCCGAACAACCCTTCCGCCTCTCCTTTCACGGCCGCTTTCGGCCCGTCGGCGCGTTCCCGCGCTACCTGGTAATCGAACGCGGCGCGCGCCACCGCTTCGTAGTGGTATTCGAAGCCGTTGTCGATCGAGGTGCTCGCGGCGGCGACCTTTCCCATGCTCGCGGCGGTGAAGCCGCAAACGGGACACGTCGGCAAGTTGGCGCTTTCCATGTAGGCAATCGAGTTGTACACGGTAACGGGGCCGGTTGCGCCAGGGCATCCGGCCCATGCGTGCATGACCGGCATCACCTCGGTGTCGTCTGGCGCCGCTTCGCCCCCGGCCGCGCCGTCGGGGGCCACGCCGGAAACTGGCTCTTCGGTTATCGGGTACACCGCCGACGTGTACAGGCTCGTCTGCCGCATCTCGTCGGTGTTGCTCGGCAAATGCGGGAAGTTCGCCTGGAACGAGTCGCCGGTTTCATGCACATAGCCCTCGCGATGCAGCAGGTCGTCGGCGTATTTGTAGAAGTCGAGCCGCAAGTGCCAGCGCGCGATGTCCTCCGGCGTGCCGCCCGTGGCTTCGTCTTTCTCGTACCGATCTACGTAGTAATTCTGCGCACGCGCGAGCGCAACCGAGAACGACCAGGCGTCCACGCTGCTATACAGGGGGTTCCTGCTGCCCGACATGCCGATGAGGGTTGCGGCGCGCTCGTACATGCAATAGGCAGGATTGTCGCCGCAGTCACGCAGAAATGCCTCCATCTTGGCAGCATTTGCCTTCTGCGACGCCTCTTCCGCTTCGCGCGCCTTCTCGCGTATGTCGTCGGCTTTCGAGTCGATTTCGCCGAGCAGTTCGTCGGCCGCCCCAGAGACGTCCGCAACGATCGGCTCGCCCTTCGAAGGTACGAGCAACCCCACGCCGATGTAGTTCGAGCCGGCCGAATCGCCGTTGTTGGCGGCCGACACGCCCGCCGCGCAAGCCGCCGCGAAGAACGGCAACGCGCGCTGCAACTTGTCGAGCGCCCGCTTCGAGCGGTCGGAGAACTTGTCGCGCGCGTCAATGAGGTTCTTCCCGGCTTCGATCAGCTTCTCGGACAACTCGGCGGTCGCAGGCGTGCAGAGCGCCGCAATGCCGAGGCCGCAGGCCGTGAGCCCCGCGAGCGATAACGACAGCACGACTGCATCGCAGAACCGCGCCACTATCATGAATTCGGCCACCTGGTTTTCCGCCGCGAGCGCTGCAGCGTCGGCGACGTCTTGCACCTCGGCCGCGACCGAATTCACGCGATACACCTGCGCCGCCGTAAACACGAGCGCGAGCGTGATCAGCATCGATAGCACCATGCTCGTGGTCGTGAAGCCTTTCTCGTCGCGAAACGGCCTCATGACAACCACGCTCCCACCCAGCCGGACGGGTCGCTCCCCGACGGCGACGACGCAACCCAATCGGGCTGCGTCGGCATCGTGACCGACTCCGTGATAACGAGGTTCCCGCTGCCGTTGGTCATGCCGAGCAGCTTCGCGCCCGCATCGAACAGCGGCAGCGGCTTCAGCTCGTTGGAGATCTTCACGGTGACCGCGCTCGACGCTTCGTTGCCCGACAGCTCGATGTTCCAGCTGCATGTCCCATGGTGCACGTGGAAGCAATCGTGCTGCGGCACCGACGCGAGCTTGTGCCGGATGAACGCCTCGTACGCGCCCGACGATCCGTCAGCCGTCGCGAGCAGACGGCATCCTTCTGCGGCCGCGTTGCCCATGACGAGCCGGTTGTACAGCACGATGCCCGGCTGCAGCAACAGCAGCATGAGCACGAACAGCACCGGGATGACGATCACCGCCTCCACGGTTCCCTGGCCGCAGGTGGCGCGATTTCTATGCAGCATGACTGGCAGCCCCCTTCCTCAGAACAGGAAAATGTCGGCGATGTTCACGGGCGTGACGGCGAGCGCGTGCTCGATGAGCAAGCCATCGGCGAACGCGCGCCACAGGGAGCCGAGCGCGACCGTCACCGCGAGAAAACCCGCCGTCACGACCGCGAACTCGACTGTCGACTGGCCCCTTACAGACCGCTGATGCCCTCGGCGATCGCGTTCCACAATTCCTGCAGGCGGGGCCTGAACACAGCAATCGCGATGATCGCGATCACCACGAGCACGCCGACCAGAATCGCGTACTCGGTCGTACCCTGTCCCTTCGCCGACGCGAGCTTCGAGCGCAGCCGGCAGTCCAACCCCAACGTTTTCGACCAGATATCCATGTTGCCTTTCCTTTCTCTTCTGCAACCAGCGCATCATGCGCTCCTTTCCAACAAATCCGCGTGCCGTGCAAACCCTTGCGTGCGGGGTGTGGCACTTCTCGCTAGAACCCGTTTGCAAGCTCGAGCAGGATCGGACCGAGCACGAGCAGCAGCATGGCGGGCAAGATGAGCGTTCCAGTCGGGAGCATCATCTTCACCGGCGCCTTCGCCACGCGCTCGGCAAGTGCCGTACGGTACGTTTCGCGCGACTGAGCTGCGGATTCTTCGAGGATGCCCGACAGCGCCGAGCCGAATCGCAAGCTACGGATGATGCTGTCGACCACCCGTGAAAGCTGGTCGCACTCGTACGATGCTGCGAAGTCGCGCAGCGCCTCTTCGCGCGTGGTCAGCCCCAGCGACCACATGCGGTACACCTTCGTGCAGGAACGGGCAAACTCGTTATCAAAATGGAGACCGTACAGCGCGAAACTTCGATCGAACGTGAGCCCGCTTCGCAACCCCAAGGCCACCACCTCGAGCATTTCAGACAGATGCCGCTCGGCTTCGACCGCGCGACGTTGCGCCGCGCGCTTCAACGAGCGCATGGGAAGCGCCCGCGCCCCGAGCGCGCCGGCAAGCGCGAGCAGCAGCGCGAGTTCTGTCGAAAACGCGATTCCGACAAGCGCTCCCACCGCGGCACCGATGACCGTGAGCCTGGTGCGCGCTTCGCAGAACGCCGACACCGTGATGTCCTTTGAGCAACCCGCCACGAGCGCCTTTTCCTTGTAGCGCGCCCCGCTACGAGTTTCGCCTGCCCGTTTCGCGCGCACGCTCGGCGTTATCGGTTGGGTGTCGCCGGTAAACAGCCGCCTGGTCAGACGCTCGATGTAGCGCAACACGCGGTCGTCGCTCTCGAAGGCCGCCACGGGATTGCCACCCGCTTGAGCGCCGACGCCTCTTCCACGCCGCCGCGCACGAGCGATGCGCTCGGCCTGCACAGCAACGCCGCAAGCAGCCGCCACGCCGCCGCAGGCCACGGCGGCAACCGCGCAGGGTATCGCGACCGCGGCGCTCATGCGACACCGTCCACCGATAGCGCGCGGCGCACGAGCACGATGCCCGCAACCTGCATGAGCACGGCCAGCCCCAACATCGCGTAACCGAACGGGCTTGTGAAGAACGGTGTGAGAAAATCGGGGCTGATCAGCGAAAACGCCGCCACCAGGATGAACGGCATCACCACTACGATGCGTGCCGAGAGCTTCGCCTGGGCCGTTTGCACGCGCAGCGACCTGCGCAGCGACAGCGTATCCTTCACGGCATCAGTCGCCGCGCGTAGCACTTGGCGAATCGTGCCGCCGCTTTGGTGCTGCACGTCGAGAGCGACCGCAACGAACGCGAGCTCGGAGGCATAGGTTCCCCGCCGCAGTTCGACGAGCGCTTCTTCGGCGCTGCCGCCCATTTCCATAACATGCGCGCAACGCGCGAAGGTATCGCCGAGCGGACCGGGCACTTCGTGCGCCACTTGGGAGAACGTCTGCAGCAACGTGAACCCCGATCCGAAGCACGCACCCATCGACTCGAGTGCGTCGGGGATGTTCTCACGCACCGCTTCGTTGCGCTTGTCGCGTTCGTTCGCCACGACCGTTGCCAGCACGGCGACGAGGCACGCCACGCACGCGAACGCACCGATCGCGTTGCGCATCACGACTCCGACGAGCAAGGCGAGCGCCGCGACGGCAACAATCAGCACCGACAGCGCCGACTCGCCCGTAGCGGCCCATCCGCGCAACTCGCAAGCCATGACCATCTCGTCGGCGAACCCGGCGACGCGAGGCCGCCGCAAAAGGACGCGCGCCGCCGGCAACGCGAACTCGAAGCCGTTGCGCAACCGCCACCCCAAAAGGCCCGGCAGCGAGAACCGCTCTCCTTGCGCCGCCATGGCCGCCCGCCGTCGCCTGAGCGACACCGAAGCCACGATCACCCCTGCGTACAGGCACGCAAACGCGAGCGTCACCGCTAGCACTCCAACGAGCATGCGTGTTTCCATGATTGAACCTCCTTTTCGGTTGCGATGCCGAGCATCGTCAGGTCTTCGAGCCAGCCCGGCGACGACGTCCAAATGCCTTCGCTGGCGCCGAGTTCGCGCTTGTAAATCGGCTGCGTGAGGCATCGCCCTTTGTGGCGATCGAACGCGAACGTGACGACTTCCGACACGCGCCGCGACCCATCGAGCGCGCGCTGCGTCTGCACGACCAGGTGAATCGCGCTGGCGATGTTGGCTTCGATCACGTCGATCGGCAGCTCGCTCGCATAGCGCACCATCGTGGTCAGGCGCGTGATCGACTCCGCCGGGCTGTTCGAATGAAGTGTGGTCAGAGATCCGTCGTGCCCGGTGTTCATGGCCTGCAGCATGTCGATTGCCTCGGCACCGCGGCATTCGCCGACGATGATCCGGTCGGGGCGCATGCGCAGCGCGTTGATGACCAGGTCGCGAATCGTCACCTCGCCTTCGCCCTCGGCGTTGCGTGGGCGAGCTTCGAGGCGCGCCACGTCGGGATGCGTGTGAAAGCGCAGCTCGGCGGAGTCTTCTATCGTCACGATGCGCTCGTCGTGCGCGATGACGCACGAAAGCGAATTCAGCAAAGTCGTTTTGCCCGATCCGGTGCCGCCGCTCACGGCGATATTCCGCCGCGCACGCACGGCCCAGGTGAGAAACGTCCGCAGCCCCTCGTCAATCGAGCCGCTGTCGCACATTTCCTCGAGCGTGATCACGTGCTTCGAGAACTTGCGGATGGTGACGTAGGGGCCGTCGAGCGCGATGGGCGGTACGACCACGTTCACGCGATGGCCCTGCGGCAAACGCGCGTTCACCATAGGCGACGATTCGTCGATGCGGCGGCCGAGCGGCCCGAGAATGCGATCGATCAGCGCACGCAGCTCCCCCACGTCGGCAAACGCGCGGTCTGTGAGCAACAGTTTCCCTTCGCGTTCGATGAACACGCGGCTCGGCCCGTTCACGATGATCTCGGTAATGGACTCGTCGGCGATGAGGTCCTCGAGCACGCCGAAGCCGAAGATCATGTCGAGCAGCTGCTCGACGAGCCGCCGCTCGAGGTCGCGGTTGGAATACACCCAGTCGGGGTCTTCGAACACGCGCCGACACGCGCTGCGCACCTCGTTGCGCGCCCGCTCCGGGTTCGTGCGCGCGAGCTTCGCCAGCTTGTCGACCGACACGAGTTCCTGCAGCTGCCTGCGCAGCTCGTCGAGCAGGTCGGCGTCGGTCCGCGGCGCATCGTAGTCCGCGTTGCCCGCCTGCTTCACTCGTTCGTACAGCGTCATGTTCGCTCTCCGTTCTAGAAGTGCCCCACTTTCTGCCAGACCCAAAGTGGGGGATTTCCTCGGGGAAGCGCCTCGATGGAGGCGCCTCCCCTGGAACTTGCCCCGGTGTGGGTCTGGCAGTGAGTGGGG
>JAFUBE010000047.1 GCA_017460365.1 Eggerthellaceae bacterium | reverse complement strand
GGCACTACCGGCCAGGGCCCGCTGGCCGGCGGGAGGGGGCGCCCACTGGCGCCGACAACGGGCGACGAGAACGGCGTCGCCCGAAATAGAGCCATTAATTCATCGTTTCCCTAGGTGAGATGCATCGCGCACCAGCATATGATGCCCGTCGCGCCGCAGGACCTCGAGCATATGACTCAGCATCTGGGCGTTGGTCTTTCCCCGCCAAGAGGGCCATGGCGCGAAGTCCCACGTTGATTCGCGGCAGAAGGCCGTTGCGGGGAAGACGCCGAGGTTGTTGATGTAAAGGTTCGAGATGTTGCGGGGGTTCGCGGACTCGGCAAGACTTGCAAGACGGTTCGTCGACGTGCCGCCGTCGACGTTGCGGCCCTGAAACGCCTCGGTGAGCGTGCGCTCGACGGCAACGGACAATGAGGGGTGCGCGCCAAACTTGACGCCAATGCTCGAGCGGATGCGGTCGACGATCGTCGTCATGATCACGGGGTAGCCGCGTCCGAGCGAGGCATCGTGTACCCGAACCTCGTAGCGCCCACCATCTTCTATGCGCGCGATGGTTGGCATGAGCCCGGTCGCTTCAAGAACCTCGTCGGGTACGCGCGGCGGTACCGCCTTGCCGCGCAGAACTTGAGCCTCCGCATAGCGCTCGAAGATTTCGGAGAGGCCTTGTACCAGCGCCTCTTCCAGCGTGTTGCCAGCTGCCATGCCATTGGAGCCACAGGTGCGATAGACCAGCGCGGCGGGTAGCCACACGACGCGAGGCGCGCCACCGTCCTTGGCGTCGGATGCTGCGAACGGCAGCTCGGCCAGCGTCCCGTCCCCGCAGGCGTAATCGAGGAACGGCAACCCCTCGAGAAGCGCTACGCGCTCCTCACGCGTCTTGACTCCGAATGTCGCGAGCCATTCCTCCAGGACGGGTTCGTGCCGAGCCTCGATCTCGGCCGGCGTGGCATGGCGCTCGTCGGGCGCCGCCAAAAATCCGCGCCGCTCAAAGATTTCCGCGCCGGAGAGCGCGGTGCTCCCCAGGATATTGTTCTGCAGGCGCTCCATGAACTCGGCATATCCGCTGGCCAGACAGTACTGCTCGGAGGTGCCCTTGCCGTTTGTACCTACGTTAGTTCCAGCGATGGTCACGCGGTTCGAGCAGAGCCCCTCAAACGGGTGCGAAGTCCAGCGCATCTCCGTGTCAAGGCCGATCTGCTCAAGCATCTCGACGATGCCGTCGACCGTGCCCCGCGGATCGCGGTCCTTGTGCTTGGAATAGGGTTCCTCCATAGCGTTACTCCTACGAGATGTCGGCTGCCGCCTGCGCCGAACGATTGTACCAACAAACGCACCGAAACCATATCTGGGCCGCAGCCGTGCGGGCAGCCCACGTACTTGTTGCCAGGCAATCGTTCTTTCGCTCCTCGAAAGCATTTGGTAACCTGCGCGTCCACGCCGCCGTCGGCAACGGTCAGGTCTGCGCGGGTCGAGAGCACCTCGAGCGGCTTCACCTTCGGCATGCCCTTAATGCCCGCAACGGCGTCGGCGATCAGCTTTTCGCTGTCTAAAATGGCCGAAGTGTCAAGACACGAAACCGAGAAATCTAAGAGTGTCGCATCCTGCTATTTCCACGCCGCGTAGCGGCGTATTCACTAAACAATGGCGCGAAGCGCCGAACACTTTATAAACGGTCGTCAGGCGGCAGTCTCAATTTGTCGTTCAACAGTCGAAGGTCCGCTCCTTCACAATGTTGAGGCGCCTGCCCGTCTGCATCCTGTTCCCGTCGAAGCGGATGCCCCTCACGCGGGCACAGGGGATGAAGCGCGTCGGGTTCTCGGCGAAGATGAGCACGCCCGCGTTGGTCAGATGGCCGTCCACGCCAAGAGCACCGCATGCAAGTGCCGGGCCTGCATGCCATCGAGCACTGGCGCCATCAGCCGCTCTATCTCCGCAATCTTCTCAATCATTCCCGCTTCTCCTTTCTATCCGTATCTCGGAACAGGAAAGCGGGAATAGCCGGAAGGTTCTACGCAGCGGGCCTGAGATCGTTCTCCTTGCTTCCCTTGATGATCGTCAGCTACACGGTCTGGCGTGTGCGGTCGATCAGGC
>JAFUBE010000003.1 GCA_017460365.1 Eggerthellaceae bacterium | reverse complement strand
CTCCAGGAGACGCCGTGCGCCCTCCGCCCATTGCGCGTCCTTTATCCCATATTCGCCAGCGAAGGTAAAGAACGCGGCCACTGCGTAGGAAGTGGTGGGTGCCACACCCTAAAACCGTGGCAGAAAGAATATACGAGGAGAGCATCATGGCATTGAAGCCGAAACTCGTAACGCAGGAAATGGTGAAGGACCTGGCCATGAGCCTGGAAGAGGGCGGCGAAGCTGCAGCCAAGGCCCTGTCGTTCGCATACGCGGGGGACGCACCCGACTATTCCCTGGAGGAGTGCTGGGTGCAGGTTCCAGAGATCACCAAGGACGTCGACACGTTCTACATCTACTCGACGTCTTACTGCGAATCGAGCTTCGCCGAGGGCGCGCCCGATTACGCGCCGTTCGACAACCCCGAGATGGTTTACGGTGCGCTGGCCGAATACGTGACCAACGCGAGCGCATACGAGGATTCCACGAACGTGTTCGTTCCCTTCTACCGACAAGCCGGTATACGCTATGCCCAGGAAACGAGGGATAAGACCGGCGACATCGACGCCGCCCTTGCAGGCACGGCTTATGGCGATATAAGCGCGGCGCTCGACTACTACTTCGAGAACTGCAACGGCGGCCGCCCGTTCATCATCGCGGGCCACAGCCAGGGCTCGGCCATGACGAAGTACGTGCTCAAGAACTACTTCAAGGAGCATCTCGACCGCTACGAGCGCATGGTCGCCGCCTACGTCATCGGCTTCGGCGTCACGAAAGACGACCTCGCGTCCTATCCGCACCTGAAGTTCGCGACCGGCGAGGACGACACGGGCGTCATCATCAGCTGGAACACCGAAGCTCCCAAGAACGTGGAGGAGAATGCTTATAACGGCGTGGTGTTGCCGGGCTCTATCAGCATCAACCCGCTGAACTGGAAACTCGACGAGACGTACGCGCCGGCGAGCGAGAACCTGGGCTCGCTCGTGCTGAACGAAGAAGCCCTCAAGTACGAGATCGGCGACGTTGGCGCGGATGCGCAGGTGGTCCTAAGTCGCGGCGTGGTCATGACTCACGCCGATGCCGCTCTCGCAGACATGGTCGATCTCTTCGGCCCGGCGAGCTTCCATGAAAACGAGTACGAGCTATACTACAACAACATCAAGGACAACGCAGCCAAGCGAATCGCGGCCTACGGGGCTGTCCGATAGCGCGAGGTGCACTGAAAATACGGCCGAGGGGGAGCGCCTCCCTCGGCCGTTTTGGCGGCCTTGCGTGGCGCATTTTCCTAGCCACCCGTTGCGCGCTGTAAAGCGGGGCTTGCCGGATGAAAACGGGGGCCGTTGGAGGGGCGGGTGATCGAAGGTGCTATTCTCCAGGCGAAACGCCGGCAGACTGTTCGAGAAGAGGAGAGGGCGTCTTGAAGCGAGGGCGGCGCGCGACTACGTCAGGAACGGAGTCGTGTCGATCCCCTGCCGCGTGGCCGACTACGATGATGTGATCAGCACGTTCAGCGTGGAGGGCCGCGAGACCCTGACCCCGGACTTCGTCGACTACGTTAAGACGACCGCGGGGGTTACTCCGGAAGAATACCCAATCGTTCTTGAGGTGATCGGGGATGGTCTGTCGGAGAAGGAGAAGGAGGTCATCGAGCGGATCGTCGAGGACGACTTCGCCTACGAACTCGGAATGGTCGAGAAAGAGGAGCGCCGACACACGCAGGTGTTCGTCTTCATGCTCGCCATACTGCTCTTGGTGGGGGGATTTCTGATGCTCGTGGATGGCCTGTCGGAAATACCGCGAGAGCTCGTCTTCATCGTGCTCTGGTTCGCGGGCGATACGTTGTGCGACTATGTCTTGCTGACCGGTCGCGACCTTCGGCAGGAGCGAAGGCTGGCAGGGCGGCTGGCGAGCATTAAGGTCATGTTCTCCGAGAGCTACGAAGACGGGGGCTACACGCAAGGCGATGTCGAAAGGCTGTATTCCCAAATCGAGAAAGACGTGCGCGAAACAGTGCGGAAGAAGTAGCAGGCGAAGCGCGCCCCGCGCGTGCCTGTTGCCGACCGCGGTGTGACGCCTCTCGTCAGACACGATCTGTCATTATTCGGGTGGTGCTCGCCGTGCCGCATGCCTCCCTCGAAAAATTCTTGTGGTCGGAGGCATGCCGAACGAGCGCTTTCGCCCCAGGCGTCAGCGGCTCATTCGGCGCTCGTTTAGAATACGGATAAGCGAACGGCCATGCCCGTTCCGAAAACACGATCGACGAAAGAAGAGAGGCGGCATGATAGACGGAACCTACGACATCAAAATCACCAACCTGGCGGGACGCCCGACCGGCACAGTCGAGCTGCGATCCGATGGCGGCAAGGTGTTCGCCGAAATCGCGGCTCCCGTCATTGGCAGGCAACATGTCAAGGGACGGCTTGAGGACGAGGATTCGTTCAGCGCCCAGGGCTCGTTCTGGCTGCTCCTCTTCGGCAAGATCAGGTACAAGCTCCGTTGCAAAGTCGACGGCGATTCTCTGCGTATCGCCATCAGATCGACCAGGGGCAATTTCAATTTCACGGGCCATCGAGTGGACTAGTGCTGCGTTCAGCAAATAACTGCCCGCCAGACTCGTCTATTCGCCCCGTGGGGCGTTCAAGAAATCTAGAAGTAGCTACGGCTTGCGCCTTCGATTTCTGTCGCGCCCCACGGAACGAATATCCTT
>JAFUBE010000046.1 GCA_017460365.1 Eggerthellaceae bacterium | reverse complement strand
GCTCCTCCACGATACTTCGACTCAAGAAGCGCGATGGTTTGGGATCTCGATTATTCTGGCAGCAATCGACCTGACATTCCCTATTTCGATGACAATCATATCCTGATCACTCGCTGTGAACGAATTCCACTTGAATTCTTTGACGATGCTAAGCAATACTCTGCAACCCTAGCGTCAATCCTCGATAACGCAGATTCAGACGAAAATGCAAAGTATTCGCAAATAAAGAGTTTCTTTACTCCGATAATTACCGACAACGCTTCCGACGAAATCCGCTCGGCCTATAAGACTTTATACGATAAACTGAAATCCTGCATAGACCAGGCGGTAAGAAAGCTTTCCTGGAACTGGCGATCAGTCGTTCCAGCGTATAACCCTTCAAAACGCAACGGGGGTCCTTGCTTTTTGCTGCCTGTTTCGTTTTGCGACCACACAAAACCTGCTGATAGGGCGTTAATCGCAACCGCCAATAGGTTGCCAACCGGAAAGACAAATTATCAAATACACACTGTACTACCTTTGAATTGGGCCTATCAAAATGCGCGAGTAGTATGCCGTCCAGACACGGAGTGGCTAAGCCTGGCATCTATGGCTCAGAATGATTAGCAATACTGCCAACATGAAATGGAAACGAGTGACTGTTTTAGCTGAATGGAGAGATCCTAATAACCATGGCGGAAGAATCATCGAACATGGATGCGGTTAGCATCGTTCAAGAGCTCGATGCATTAATTGATGAAGCTATCGATAGCGGTAGGAATCAGCGAGTCCGAGAATACTCGGGTTTCGACTTCACAATTTACATCTTCAGGATTGAGCCGCTATTAGATATAGCAAAGAGCTTACCTGAATATACCCCAGGCTCGCCTTTTAAAACTCAAATAGATGAAAGAGAACAAAAATGCAACCTTAAACTAGCGGAATCTCGCAGAATGAAGTAGATCAGTGAACCCTTGTCATAAGACGGTTTCTGTGGGCGCCAAAACTAGCACGTAGTTGGAAAGCCGCAAAAGCATTCCAAACGGTAATCAGAATCCTAATGGACGGCGGCTGGAAAACCACCAGGGTTTTCCAGCTAACCTTCTAGAGTCCGGGCAGTTTCAAGCAGGTCTAGATATTGCTGCATCGCGATGGCGTAGTCTTCGATTAAGTAACCATGCTCTTTTTTTGCGCGAGGCGTCTCCTTCCAAAAAGCATCAACCCACAATGCATCAACAGGCTTGATCACCTTTATTCCATCGCCCATACCGAATAGCCACCTGAAGAAGGTGGGCGAGAGCTGCACGACGACGCACGTGAAGCCGACGGAGCGGTCCGCGGAGACGTGCTCAAACTTCACGTCGGAGCCGAAGCGGTCGTACACGTACTTTGCCATGCGGGCTTCCACCCTGAGGAAGAGGGTCCTGGGTGTTCCATCGCCCCACATGTCGAAAACCTGCGCCGTTCTCTCCTCGACGGTTTCCCTCAAGCTGTCGATCTCGGAGCTCTTTACGGCGAGGACGTCAGAGACCACGGGATCCCTGATCTTGTCGAGGCGGCGTACGAGCCTTCTCCCGTCGCATTCGTAAGTCGACCAGGTCTCGAGGTAGTAGTTGCCGAACGAGTAGATCAGGGCTATGGGGGTCTCCACGAACAGTATCGGCCCCTCCTCGCCCGATAGCAGGAACTCCTCGCCGAACGTCCTGTCGGCATAGCGAAACTCTAGGCAGCGCCCCTTCTTTATCGCCTCTGCCGCCTTGTCAGCAGCCAAGAACACGTCTGGCGTGGCGGGCCTCTCGCGGCTGTCGGTGTGCACGTCCTCGACGATGGCGTCCTGCTGGTAATAGGAGACCATGCTGTGCAGAGCCTCAACCAGCTCCCGACGCTGTGCGGGCGTGATGAACTTGCACGTGTGTACCATGTTGATGAGAAGCCTCGCCTGCGAGCTCGTCACGAATAACTTCGTGCACTTGAAGCCCGTGTTTTTCCCGCGCGTGGGGGCTTCCACCTGCATTCCGAACGGGGTGTTCTCCGACAACAGTCGCAAGTCCCTCAGCACCTTCGGCTCCGATGGAGCCTTCCCTGTTCTCACCGCAATCGCGTCGGCGAGCTGCTGTGCGGTCAGCCCGTGTTCCTCGTCGGTAAGGCACCTGAGGGCTTCGGCGATGTAGAGCATCTGCGCCTTCGACGAGCTGCTGGTGCAGATATGCGCGGGCAACGAACAGTCGATGTCCTCGGCGGTCAGCTTCTCTCCCATAGTCACCCTTTCTATAAAGACTAACAAAATTGTATGTCATCGTGATGTTTCCGACAATGTTCGCATCTCCTTTCGTACTTAAATTAGGCCATCAAGAAAAACGGCGAGTAGAAGCCGAAAAAGGGACCCGAGAAAGGGGAAGCGCCATGAAGACCGCCACTCACTCCAACGCCAATTCCAGCTCCAACACCACCGCCTCCATCGACAGAATCATCGCCGCGCGCAAGGTCCAGCTGCCCATTATCCAGGCGGAGCGCGATCGCGTCGTGCGGCAGATCAGCGCGCTGGGCTCCCTCCAGGCGAAGCTGGGCGGGCTGCTGTCGGCCTGCACTGACGAGACTGTCGGTGCTGAGGCCGGCGAGGCGAGGGAGGCCCTTGCGGAATCCGTCTCGGAGCTCGAGGGTTGCCGCGCTTCGCTCGACGAGCTCGAAGCGGAGTTCACGCGCGACACGCTGAACATCGGCGTGTCGGGAGCCGCGCGTACGGGCAAGTCCACCACGCTGCAGCACATCACCGGCCTCACCGACCGGCAGATCCCGAGCGGCGGGATGAACCCGGTGACCGCCGTACGCAGCGAGATCTTCAACTCCCCGCGCAACGAGGCCGTGATCACGTTCAAGAGCGAGCGCGACTTCATCGAGGGGTACGTGCGCCCGCACGTCGCGAACGTGAACGGGTTCCTCCCCGATGCCGGAAAGCTCTCGGTCGGCTCCCTGGCCGCGCTGAAGGCGGCGGAGCTCCCGGAGAAGCTCGAGGGCGCGCCCAGCGTCGCGGCCACCGACAGCCTGAAGCGCCTGCGCGAGGCGAAGCGCTCGGCTTCCAGCTACGAGGGCTACCTGGGCGCCTCCCCGGCGACCGTGCCGCTCGACGACGTGAGCCGCTACGTCACTTACCCCGCACCCGGGGCCGAGCAACTAGAGGCCCAGGGCGGCCCCGCGGCAGACCGGCGCTACCTGGCCGTCGAGCTCGCGCAGGTGTACTGCCGGTTCCCGAACCTCGGCGACGCGAGGGTGGGCCTCGTCGACCTCCCGGGGCTCGGCGAGATCGGCAACTCGGCCTCCGACATCCATCTGAAGGGCCTCGAGGACAGAGTCGACCAGGTCTTCCTGGTCATGATGCCCTCCGACAAGAAGGCCTTCGCCGACCACGAGCTTGCCCGCAACCTCGACCAGCTTCGGGTAATCCAGCCCGCCGTCGAGCAAGGTGACCTCGTCGTCTGCGGCATCAACAGGGACGCGGGCGTGAGCCAGGATGCCGTCGACAACATGCGGTCCCACTTCGAGGCGGAGATCAACGCCGGGCGCCCCGACCCCTACGACCTCGTCGACTACTGCGCCATCGACGACGCCGACGTCTCGCGCATGTTCTCGGGGCTGCTCGACCGCATGGCACGCCTGCTCCCCGAGATGGACCGGCGGAAGGTCGAGCACTGCATGGGGGCGGCCGACCTCTCGACTCGCGTGGCCGAGGCCGCAGAGCGCATCGTGCGCTCGATGGACCGGGTTCTCCGCTCCGTCCCGTCGACCGACCGCGTCATGAAGCAGCGCATCGACGCCATCGAGCGCTCCATCATCGGGCAGCTGAGCGCCTACGCGGTGGAGCTCTCCGACGCGGCGAGTTCCGACAGCGAGGTCTTCAAGGACTTCATCGCTGACGCGGAGCGCATCCACGGCGAGGTGTCGGCGCGCATCGCCGATGGCCTCTTCCGCTCGAGCCAGGGGGAATGGGACGACCTCGCGAGCGGCTCGAAGGACTACTACAACCTGTACCGCGACGAGTGCAAGCGCATCCGCTACGAGATCATCGACGCGTACTGCGGGCTCGACCGGTTCTACGGCGTGCACGTGTCGAACTTCAAGCTGCGCGTGCTCGACACGGTGCTGCGCGCATGCGGCATGGACGGCTACTTCGCGTTCGGGCCGGGCGACGATGCGGACCTGCGCATAGGGAAGGTGGCCTCCGAGCTCGGCTCCACGCTGCGCGACGACGACCTCGACAGCGCGCTGAGCCTGCTCGCGAGCGTGAAGTTCGATTTCCGCAGCAACGTCTTCCTGCAGATTGAGGGGCACCTCTCCGAGCTCGCCAACCCGCACGAGAGCATTAAGGTGAAGGGCGGGTACAAGGCCGAGATTGTCGACAAGCGCGCCGAGCTCGGGGGCGCTGGCCCCGCCGCGCGCAAGAGGGAGAAGCTCGCCGAGTACCTGCGAAACGACGCGACGGCCGCCAACGACGCGATACTGGCGGCCCTCAAGGGCGAGCAGGACCGCTTCAACCGCTACCTCGCGGTCAGCATCGACTTCTTCAACAACTACCTGTTCGGCAAGGACGAGGACAACTTCAAGCAGGTGGTCATCCGCGGGCTGATCCGCGAGTACAAGAAATGGGTGCTGCCCGATGCCGACGACGCTTCGAAGAGCCCGCTCGGGCGCATGGCGCTCGAGGTGAAGGAGGCGGCGCTGGCGCTCGGAAGCGCGACGCCAAACGTTCCACCCAAACAAGTTGCCCGCATTTCTGCAAGTCAGGCCGGGATGACCGCGGATGGCGGGCCTCGGAAGCGGGCTGCAAAGAGCGTCGATGCGTTCAGGGTCGGCCAAGTCCTTTCTGGGTCGGTTAGCTACGTCAAGGAGGGCGGCGCATACGTGAACGTTCCCGGTCACCGCGGGTTCGTCCCCAAGGGCGAGATTTCGAGGTCGTGGGTCGACGACGCCCGCGAGTTCGTCCGCAAGGGGCAGGACGTCACGGTGAAGGTGATCGACATCGACCGCTCGAGGAACAGCCTGCTCCTTTCGATGAAGAGGTGCGGGTAACCTGAGGCTTTTGCTGGAGGGTCGCATCGGGATTGTGGCCCTCCGAATGGTTGTGTTGTGAGCCTGAGCAAACCGCTAGTTAGATCAAGGAGGAACGCCATGCGCATCGCAAGCGTCATCATCGAGAACTTCAAGGGAGTGCGCCGCGGGCACGTCGAGCTCACCAGGCCCGTCGGCGGGCGCGGGGACGTGACCGCGGTGTGCGGGGAGGACGGCTCGGGCAAGTCGGCGCTCGCCGAGGCGCTCCACGCGTTCGAGTCCCTGTTCGGCGAGAGTGGAGTGCCGAACTGGGTCGCGTCGTGCATCCCCGCCGGCGGGCGGGCGAGGATCGCGGTCGGGCTCGAGCGCGACGCGCCCGCAGGCGGGCAGGCCGTCCGCGTCGAGTACGAGGCCGAGCTCGAGGCGAAGCGCGAGTTGGAGGAAGACGCGGGCTACGTGGGCGCCCTCTACGGCGTCGACGGCATGCGGGCGTACACGCCCGGCTTCTCGGTCAGGGTCGTCTCGGAGACCCTCAGTCTAGACGACGGAAACGGCCCCCGCACACTCTTCACCACCGTCGGGACGCCCCTCGTCGCCCCGACGGAGATATGCGAAGCGGTCGCCGCGGGCGGCGACAGGGGAATGCGCGGCGTCCTCGCCCGCTGCGGGGACGCCGATGATAGGGTGCGAACGTTCAGGGCGTCAGCCTACGAGTCATCGCGCTCGATGCTCGGGGAGGGGCTGCTCGGGCGCCACAGCCCCGGGGGCGAGCCGCTGTCGGGCTCGGCAGAGGCCGCCCTGCTGCGCGCGGTTGTCACCGAGGTCGCCGCGTTCGCCCGCTACGGGCTGTACGTGGCCACCCCCGCCGAGGCGGAGTGCGCGGAGAGCGGCCGGGTTGTGCTCCACTACGGCAGGCGCGTCCCCGGCCCGGCCGAGCGCGATGCCGTCTCCGACCTCGAGTTCGACCTCTTCGTGTTGGGGGCGGCGACGGACCAGGGCCTCCCCCACGTCTCCACCGACCCGTCGTTCCCGAGCTACACCCCGGCCACGCTCGTCGAAGACGTCGAGCGCTCCGTTGAGCGCGCCAACGGGCTGCTCGCGGAGCTGGGGTTGGGCAGGAAACTCGCCCTGAAGGCCGGCATGGGGCCGGGCGAGTTCGTCGACGGGGAGTGGCTCGCCAAAGGGAGGGGGATCGCGCGCTGGCAGTGGGCCCGCCTGGGGCAGCCCTGCGACGCCTACGAACTGGTGCCGACGAGCCTGCTGTCCGTCTGCGGCGGCGAGGCGCTGCCGCTGGCATGCGAGTCGCGCGGCTTCCAGAAGCTCGCGTCCATCGCCTGGTTGCTGGCCGAGGCCCTCGACGAGCCCGGCTTCATCGCCGTCGTCGACGACCTCGAGGCGGGGCTGCCCGACGGGCTCTTCGAGAAGCTCCTGAACCTGGCCGCCGAGTGCAAGGGCCAGCTGATCCTCACGTCTGGCAGCCGCCTTGCGGCCGACGCCCTCGGAAGCGGTCGCGTCATCGCG
>JAFUBE010000387.1 GCA_017460365.1 Eggerthellaceae bacterium | reverse complement strand
GACGCTCTGATGGTGGATGGTGTTCACGCCAAGTCGCGTGGCGCCCACGCATTCTTCCAAAAGGCTTCCCTCGACGACTTCCACCATGTGCGCGGGCATGTCGAACGGACGCCCTTGCACGTGCTGCAGCGGCGACTCCTCGTGTTCGGAGTGAATGTCCTGATGCAGCGTGCCGCCAAGTGCCACGTTAAGCGACTGCATGCCGCGGCAGATTCCCAAGACGGGCTTGTCGGCGGCGATGGCTGCTTTCACGAGCGCCTGTTCCATCGCGTCGCGCGCGGTTGCCGAACGATGCGTATGCGGCTTGCGCCGCTCCCCATACCGGGCGGGGTCGATGTCCTGGCCGCCGGGAATGAGGAACCCGTCGCACGCCGCCACGATGCGGTCGATATGGGCAGGGTCGCTCGTCGTCGGTAGCACGATGGGCACGGCTCCCGTTTCCAGCAGTCCCGACAGGTAGCCATCGGAAATCGCGAGGCCCGTCCATTCGAAATCGTAACGAGGCACCACGCCTATTACCGGCGCTGCGGGCGAGCCCGCCGGCATCTCGTTGCGCTTCTCCATCAGACGTGGCCAAATCTCTGCCAGCGTGAAACGGTACTTCACCATCGACATGAGCGGTTCGAAGTAGCCCCATTCGCCCGGTTCGAGCGTTCCGTACGCCAACACGATAAGCAAGTCGGCCCAGAAGTCGACCGGCCGGCCGTAAATCTGGGCGCCGTAGCCTTTTTCCACAAGGGCGGCTTTCGCATCGCGCACATCGTCTTCGCCGACTGACGCCAACAACGATTCCAGCACGTCAAGGTTGCGGTCGCTGTAAAACAGCCCGCGGATGAGCACGGCATACGCCAGGCAGTATTCGAAGGGCATGGCGTCTGCCGGGCGAATCTCGACGAAGTTCTTCAAGCGGGCATCGGGCCACACCATCGAAAGCGCGTGTTCCAGCTCGGCACGCGTCATCTCGCGATTGGCGTAAATCTCATCGAACGTCTGGTCGGCAACATAGCGCCAACCGCCTTCCGCTTCCGCGTCGGGCACGAGCACAGCTTCGCGCGTCAAGATGTAGTCGGCGTAATCCGCAAACGTGAAATCGGAATCGAGCGATCCGGGCACCGTGCCCACCCGATCTTGCTTCATCCCCGACCAGATGGCCGTACGCACCATGTTGGCCTTGCGTTCTTCGCCCTCGAAAACAGGGGCGTTATCGCAGATAAGTGCCAGAATAGGTGCAATGGCTTCGGCTATGCGCAGCTTGCGAAGGGCGTCGGCTTCGTTTCGGTAGTCGATGGATATCTGCAAGCTCGCCGTGCCGCGCATCATGCAGATGCCTTCGTACGCCTGCGCACCCAGGAACTTCGACATGCACTCGTAGCGGAACTTCGGCACGAGCTTCAAGTCTTTCGCACATGCGGACGGGTTGTATCCGAGCATGGGCGTTTCAAGGCCGAACTCGTCGAGGATAGGATCAAGCTCGTCGCGGAAACACAGGTAGGCCTCTTCGATTTCGAGGACGGTATGGAACGGTCCGGCCGACAGCTCGAGCTGGCCTGCTGGCTCGATGGTGATGGCCGCGCCCTCGCGCTCGAGCCCGATCAGGTTATCGCCTTCATAATGACGTTCGTCGTAGTGTTCCGCCAAGCGCTCGAGCACATCGCGAACGCCTCCCGGCTCGTCATACGAAACGGGAGCGTGCGATCCTCTATGCAAGAGCACATGCTCGAGCTCGAAGCCGAGCGCGCGCGAGTACTTGTCACCGCCTTCGAACAGGGCAACCAGGTTCTT
>JAFUBE010000386.1 GCA_017460365.1 Eggerthellaceae bacterium | reverse complement strand
TTCCAGTATCCGGTTCTCAAGGTACTGCCCGACCTCTTCCGAGGTGGGCCACGTCGCTTCTTTCCGTCGCGGCGCGAGAAGGTATATTACGCTCCTGAAAGGCCGACCGTCAAGGGTATTTACGTGGAGGTTCCGTGAAGATAACGACTTGGTTCTGGGTATTCCACAAGGGGTTGCGGTCGATCGAAATCATGCACAAGATGGCTGGAAATCTTTTCCTCGATTGCGTTAAGACCCGCGTCATTGATGTATAGAATGTGTGCATGACGTTGAATGTAGACATTTCGGTTTCGACGCAGGCTTTACAAGCTTTGGAAGCGCTTGAAGGCGCAGGGCACGAAGCCTGGGTCGTGGGCGGCTGCGTGCGCGACTCCCTTTTGGGGCGCGAGGTGAACGATTTCGATATCGCCACTTCGGCATGCTGGAAGCAGGTCGAGAGCGTTATGCAGGACGCCGGGTTTACGGTGCATCGCACCGGCGTGAGGCACGGCACGGTGACCGCCACGCTCGACGGCGTGCCGCTTGAGATCACCACCTACCGGAGCGACGGCGCATATTCGGATGGGCGTCATCCCGATGAGGTGACGTTCGTTGGAAGCATCGAAGAGGATCTGGCGCGGCGCGACTTCACGGTGAACGCCCTCGCGTTTCACCCCGATCGGGGACTGCTCGATTGCTGGGGCGGCGTTAGCGATCTTGAAGCCGGCGTGATACGCACAGTCGGCGATCCGGCACGCCGATTCGGCGAAGACGGATTGCGCATTTTACGCGGATGCCGGTTCGCTTCTCAGCTGGGATTTGAAATCGATGAGGAAACGCTGCAGGCGATGAAGTCTCGAAAGCGAATGCTGCTCGGGGTGTCGGCAGAGCGGGTGACCCATGAGCTTGACGCGCTGTTGCTCGGCGAGCACGTGCACGATGCGCTCATGGAAACGGTCGGCGTGCTGTGCGCCGTCATTCCCGAACTTGCGGCATGCAAGGGGTTTGACCAGAAAACGCCCTACCATATATATGATGTATGGGAACACATCGCCTGGGTGGTCCAGCGATGCCCCGCCGACCGGGTCGTCAGATGGGCAGCGCTGTTTCACGACATCGGCAAGCCGGCAGCGTGCTTCCTCGATGGCGATCGGGCGCATTTCTACGGGCACGCCTTGCTGAGCGCTTCGCTCGCCAAGGGCGCGATGGAGCGGCTGCTCATGTCGCCTGCGTTCATGAACCGCGTGCTCACCTTGGTTCGTATTCACGACGACCAGATCGCCGCCACGCCGAAGAGCGTGCGCAGGGCGCTTGTGCGCCTTGGGGGCGACGTCGGGCTGTTCAGGGGGCTCATCGGGTTGAAGAGGGCCGATGCACTCGCGCAATCCGAGCTCGGCAGGCCGCGCGTCGAGCTGGCTGACGAACTGGAGAAGACACTCGATGGCGTGATCGCATCTGAAGCGGCTTTCTCGGTGAAACAACTTGCAATCAACGGTAACGATGTTTTAGCGCTCGGAATTCCCGCGGGTCCGAAAGTCGGCGAGCTGCTCGGGGCAGCCCTCGACGCCGTTATCGACGAGCGCGTGGAAAACGAACGGGGAGCCCTCATCGAGCTGCTGTTGGAGCATTTTCTCTGAGAACGATCGCCTTTCTCGAAATCGCCCTTGAAAATTACGTACGTTTGTTCTATTATAGAGTGCGTCGGGATCGGGCGAAAGGAGACGGCGAGCACCATGAACAGACTTGCAACGTTGCTGCTTTCGCTTGTCACGGCATGCGCTATCGCCATGCCACCCGTTGCCCCGGCTACGGCGCCCGCCGCATACGCTGCCACGACAACGGGGTCGTCCACCGCGATTTCATCCCCGTATTCTTCGACGTACATTTATTATTCCGACCTTGCCTTCAAGGACGGAGGCAGCGCAACGATCGCCGTAGGAAAAACGAGAAAGCTCACGCTGATCAATCTCAGCGATGGCGATATATCATGGGTTTCGAGCGACGACAATGTAGCCACGGTTATGCAGAATGGCATCGTTAAGGCAAAGCATGCCGGGGTCACGCGCGTGACAGCCAAGAACCTGAAGACGCACCGATCGGTAACCTGCACGGTAAAGGTGTACAAGAAATGCACGCAAGCTCAAGCGCGAAAGGCGATCCTGGCCCTGAAAGCCACCTATTACCCTGGGCGGCGCTGGACCAACTCGAACTACTATTATTGGCAGGCGGCAAACTGTCACTGCTATGGGTGCATCGCGTTCGTGGGGATCGCAAGCGACCGTGCATTCGGCCAATTCGCGCCGTTGAAACGACATGCGAACTTCTCAGGCATCAAGGTGGGCGACCACGTGCGCATAGCCGGTAGCCACTCGGTAATCGTGCTCTACAAGAAAAAGAAATCCGTCGTCGTGGCCGAAGGCAATTACGACTCCACGTTCAAATGGGGGCGGTCTATCACACAAGCCAGCTTGATGCGCCAGGGGTTCTACGTCGAGACACGCTACTGAGCAGGTTGTGTCGCTAACGCCAGATCGCAAATGACTTTCGCCAGCTCTTTGCAGAACAGGCATGCCAAACGGCCTTCGATCTACATGAGATACCATTGAGCAAGATTCGCGACGATGCTGCGAAGAGAAGGGTGGCTGCACCCGTACTGTTTGTGGGGGATCCGCGCTTTGGCCAGCGGCAAACTCAAGAGCTCGCCCTATGGAAACGCCCTTTCACCCCCAACCCGTGCGCGGTGTGACGCTTCCCGTCAGACACGATCT
>JAFUBE010000385.1 GCA_017460365.1 Eggerthellaceae bacterium | reverse complement strand
GAAATCGATGTTCCCATTTTAGGCAAACCCACCCTCAGGCGGCAAGGGACGAACACCTTGCGTTGCCCGATTCGGTGACTGGCGGTAAGTGGGGCGGGCGGAATGGTGTGTATCGGCGGCGAGGTTACAGTTCCTTGATCACCTTCGCGGGGACGCCACCAACGACGGTTCGCGGCGGCACGTCTTTCGTCACGACGGCGCCTGCGGCCACGACGGCGCCGTCGCCGATGGTTACGCCGGGAAGAAGCGTCACGTTCGAGCCGAGCCAGGCGTCCGCGCCGATATGCACGGGAGCCGGGACCAGGTTGGCGCGTTTCGCAGGGTCCATGTCGTGGTTGAGCGTGGCGATCACGCAGTTGTGCCCGAGAAGCGCCCGGTCTCCTATGTAGATGCCGCCCTGGTCTTGGAACCGCGCGCCGGCGTTGATGAACACGCCCGCCCCCACGTGTGTGTTCAACCCGCAATCGGTCGTGAACGGCGGGAAGAGCCCGAAGCCTTCGGGAATCGGACGCATCCACAGCTCTTCAAGCTGGGCGCGCGTGTCAGACAAACTCTTGAACTGGGAGTTCAACCGCGAGGTTATCCGCATGGCGCGCTCGGAAGCGGCCGTCATCAGGCGATGCACATCGGAGCCCGCCTCGACTTCCTCCCCGCTGTTCATGCGCTCGAGGAAATAATCTATCTGTTCTTGCGTAAGCTCTTCTCCGTCTTCGTACACCGGGTCTCCTTTCGCGGAAAACGCGCTTTCCTATTCCTCGGGCCAGACTTCTTCGATCAGGGGGAACGTCGACCACGCCTTGGGCCAGCCGCAATAGAATGCGAGCTGGGTGACGACCTCGACGGCTTCCTCCTTCGTGATGCCGTGCTCCTTGCCGATCTGCAGATGCGCCTTCAGCTGCGGGTAGAGGCCCGCGCTGAACAGGGCGGCTATCGTGATCAGGCTGCGGTCGCGCGGCGACAGCTGCTCTTCGCGGCTCCACACCTCGCCGAACAGCACGTCGTCGTTGAGCTCGGCGAACTTCGGAGCGAGCTTGCCCAGATTGTCGCGACCTGCGGTTTGCTTTTTCATGATGCGTCTCCTATCCGCCTTATTCCAAGGCGCCGTAGTCTTCGTCGCTCACGCGCTCGAGCCATTCAGTTTCGCAATCCTCACCGGGCACTTCGATTGCCAGATGAGAGAACCAGCTGTCAGCTTTGGCGCCGTGCCAATGCTTCGCGTTCGCCGGAATCGCCACGATATCGCCTGCCGCAAGGCTACGCGCGGGCTTCCCCCATTCTTGGTACCAGCCCTCGCCGGCCGTGCAAATGAGCAGCTGCCCGCCGCCGAAACTCGCGTGATGGATATGCCATTCATTGCGGCAACCCGGCTCGAAGGTCACGTTGGCCACGCCGAGCGGATAGTCTTCGGGCGTGAGAAATGCCAGGAACGATTCCCCCGTGAAATGAGAGCCCCACGGATTGGGCTCGCCAACGCCGAAAGCGTCAATCGATTCGAATTCGCTGCGGTCTGCTGTTTTCGCCATCATGCCTCCTGTCGTCTCAAAATAAACAGCAGACATTATATTCCTATGCGCTAGATTCCGTGAAATGTCGAAAGAGCGGTTACTATTGGTTAGTTGCCGTAATGCGCGGCTATGGTGTCTGACGAGAAGTGTCACACCGACATGCAGGGAGATTTATGATCGGTACGATCGCAAATACAGCGGCCATACTCGTCGGAAGCCTCGTCGGAGGCAAGGTGCAGCATGGCCTGAAGGACAAATACCAGAAGGTATTGTTCGTCGCCATGGGGTTGGCGGCGACGGGCCTCGGAATAAACGCCGTCGTGCAGAACATGCCGATGAGCACTTACCCCGTGCTGTTCATCGCGAGCCTGGCTATCGGCGGCGTCTTGGGCACGGCGCTCGACTTGGATGGCAGGTTCAATCGGCTCGTCGACGCGCACTCCAAAGAGGGGTCGAATCTGGGGCGGGGGCTGTCGACCGCCATAATGCTGTTCTGCATCGGCACGCTATCCATATTGGGGCCGATCAACAGCGCGCTGTACGGCGATGAAACCTTCCTGTTCACGAACGCCATGCTCGATCTCGTGACGTCCATGGTGCTCGCTTCGACGTTCGGCTACGGAATAGCCGTTGCGGCCGGCGTCCTCTTCTGTTGGCAAGGCTCGATTTTCTTGCTCGCCAACCTGCTGTCGCCGTTGCTCAGCGGGGGGCTCATGACCGAAATCTCCATCGTAGGGGGCTTCCTCATATTCGCCTCGGGGCTGTCGATTTTGAAAATCAAGGAAATTTCAACGATGAACCTGCTGCCCGCGCTCTTCATCCCGCCGATTTGGTTTGCGTTGGTGGCACTCGTCAACTCGTTGGGCATTACGTTTTAGATCAACGCCGATCGCCCTTGCGAACGACGTACGGTGACACGCGGAGAGGAAGCAAACGTGTTCAGGGAAATGCGCAGGAACAAACAACTGCTTGATAGAGCGGAATGCGAAGCTCTGCTCGACAAGGCGACGTCGGGCGTCTTGTCGGTCCTAGGAGACGG
>JAFUBE010000384.1 GCA_017460365.1 Eggerthellaceae bacterium | reverse complement strand
TATATAACCGGGCGTCAGGCATCAGTCTCTATTGGTCGTTCTACACCTGCAGGCCGGGGTGCAGCGCGATCGCGCCCTTCTCGCTCTCGGACATCTGCGAAGAGCTCGGCGACACCTTCGAGTAAGTCACGCTCCCTTTCGCGCCGGTCAGCTTGAAGATCGCCTTCGACGGGATCGACCAGGTCGACCACGTGAGCTTCGAGCGGTCGACGGAAAACGAATCGAGCACCTCCAGTTCGAGCGACTGCTTGCTGCGCGGATCGGCGATCTTGTCCGCGTAGGAGCTCCACTGCGAGCAGTACATCGAATAGGCGCTCTTCGGCACGCTGATCTTGAGCTTCGAGGACGCGCCGTCGAACGCCCCGGGGCCGAGCGTCGGCGGCGCGGGATTCGCGCAGCTCACCTTCGCGAGCTGGTAGCAGCCGTGAAACGCCGACCCCTGCACGCTGTCGACGCTCGCGGGGATGGCGATGCGCTCAAGCGAGATGCAGTCGTAGAACGCCCCGCCCTCGATGACCTCGAGGTTTTGGCCGAGCTTCACCTTGGAAAGGTTGTTGCACCCGTAGAACGCGAAGGTGCCGATGCGCCGCATCGACGCGGGCATGGCTATCGATTCGAGGTTCTTGCACGCTTGGAACGCGTACGGCCGCACCGTTACGGCGCTGCTCTCGCCCGCGAACGCGACGCGCCTGAGGCTCGGCAACGCGCTGAACTGGTAGAGCGACGTGTAGTTGTTCGCCACGTTCACCGCGCCCGCGCCCGTCTGGTAACGCAGCGCGAAGCGGTTGACCTCCTTCACATCGGCCGCGATGAACACGGTCTCGACGTCTGCGAGGGCGTAAATCGCCTCGCGGTCGGACTCGGCGTGCCAGGCCTCCCCGGCCGCGTTGCCCTTCGAATCGCAACGCTCGAGGAACCCGTCGGCCGTTAGCAGCGCGTAGCTCGCCTCCTGCGCGGCAGTGGCGGCCGACTCACCGGCAGCGCCCGCTTCGAGCCCCTGGGCCGCCTGCGCCGACGCAGGCGAAAGTGCGGCCGCCACAAGCAGCGCAACCGCAAGCACCGCCGCAAGCGCGGCGACCTTCCAGCCCCTCGAGCCAATCGCGCTTTCCATTAGTACCTCCCCGTTTCGCACTTATGTCCTTCGGAAGTTTCGCACCTTCCACAACGCGGGTCAACCGGGGTCCAAGCTTTGACGCGAACAGTAAACGACAGTAAAATTCGCGTTGAACAGTAAACGACAGTGAACGAAGGAGCGGCCCATGGGCAACCCCTACTCGCTGGTATTCGGCAAAGAACCGGCTCAGCTGGTCTCGCGCGTGGCGAATATCGAGGAAGTAACGACCGCATTCGGCGCCGACAGCCCGACGCAGCAAGCGTTTCTCGTCACGGGCGTCAGGGGAAGCGGCAAAACGGTGCTCATGACGGAGATCTGCAAGAAGCTGCGCAACGACGACCGTTGGATCGTCGTCGAGCTCAACCCCGAACGCGACATGCTCGAGGCCCTCGCATCGAAGCTCAGCAGCGAAAACCGCCTCGCGCTCATCTTCAAGTCGGCCAAGATCGACCTGTCATTCTTCGGGTTCGGGCTTTCGGTCAGCGACGCAGCGCCGATAACGGACATAGAGGTCGCCCTCGCGAAGATGCTCGAAAGCCTGAAAAAGCATGGCAAGCGGGTGCTCGTGGCGATAGACGAGGTGGCGAGCACAGCCAGCGTGCGGCAATTCGCGAGCGCATTCCAGATTCTCGTGAGACAGGACCTGCCGATCTTCCTGCTCATGACGGGCCTGTTCGCCAGCGTGCGGAAACTGCAAGACGAAAAGACGCTCTCGTTTCTGTATCGCGCTCCGCGGATTCAGGTGGGGCCGCTCAACATCGGGGCCATCGCGGACAACTTCCGCGAAAACTTCCGCATATCCGACGAGCGGGCTCTCGAGATGGCGAGGCTCACCAAAGGGTACTCGTTCGCCTTCCAGGTGCTCGGCTACTTCACTTGGGAGCGCGGCGCGATGGACGCGGCCGCGCTGGCCGACTTCAAGCAATACCTCGACGACTACGCCTACGAGAAGATCTGGTCAGAGCTGTCCGAAAACGACCGCAAGCTCGCATACGGCATCGCGCGGTCGAAAGACGGGAAGGTCGCGCACGTGCGCCAGGTCATCGGCTGGGAGACGAACCAGTTCAACCCCTACCGCGACCGGCTTGCGAAGCAGGGGCTTGTCGACGTGTCGGCTCGAGGCTACATCCGCTTCACGCTGCCGCTTTTCGAGCGCTATACGGTTGAACACTACGATGCATGACGCACAACACGGGAAACGGGGGGTGTGTTCGGCGGACGGCAACTCAGAGCGATGCCGCCATCCGGCGAACACAAATCCCGTTCCCCTGTGTTCCCCCGTGTTCGGTAAGCGTTACCGGGATCATCGGCTCCCCGATAGTGAACCTGCGATTTCACTATTCGCGCTGACGGGCAAGGAGCTCCCACCCGGCCCGCAAGCGGCGCGCCACTTCCCGCCCGCCCCGCAGGGAAAACTGCCCCGCTTACCGCCAGACCCGAACCGGGGCAGTGGCAGATCGTGCCTGACGAGAACGTGTTTCCCTAGACGTCGACCTCTCGCATTGCCATAATCTGCAGGCTGGGTACGCGCTTGAATTCGTCGACGTTGTTGGTTACCAGTATGGCGTGGTGCGCAATCGCCGTCGCTGCGATCAGCAGGTCGTTCGGCCCGATTACCTTTCCCGCCGATTCGAGGTCGGCGCGAATGCGCGCGTACGAGTATGCGCATGCCGTGTCGAACGGCAGCACCTCGTAATTGCAGATCAGCCGCTCGACAGCACGGGTTGCCTTTTCCGGGTTCCGGCTCTTGCAAGCACCGACAAGAAGCTCCGACTGCACGATGGCCGGAATCTTCACCAGCCGACAATCTGTGTTCTGCAACAGCTCTAACCCCTCGGGCAAGCGACCGCGCAGGAATTCAACAAGTATGTTCGTATCGAAGACGTACACGGCAACCGCTATGCGAAGGACAATCGATCTGCATCGAACGAGAAGTCGAGCTGCGCCGGACGCTCGAAGGAGTCGTCGTCGGCCAGGCAGCCATACAGAGATTCGAGCAACCCCTCGGGTAGCCCCGACGGCGTGGCGCCCCGACCGTCGGCGACGCGCTCCATCACGTACTTCGATAACGACAGACCTTCTGCCGCCGCACCTGACCTCAGCGCAGCCATGGTTTCGTCATCGACATATAGCGAGACTTGTGGCATGCTGACTCCTTTCAAGTATACTTGCCATTATACTTGCTTTGTCTAGAACTGCAAGAGCAGAACGATGGACACGCCCGCATGTCACCTCATCCTCAACCTTGCCCCAAGCGCCCGCACGATGTACGCTAATACGCATATTTATGCGATTTTCTTACGTATGAAAGTAGGATAATATGGAACCGATATTCCCGATGACGGCGCTGCAGCGCAACACTGCGGAAGTGAAGGCAGCTGCCCGCGAGGGGGTCGTGCGCATAACCGAGCAAGGATCGTCTGGGTTCGTGTTCAGCAGCGAGGAAGCCTTCGAGAGGCGCATAGCGGCCGAGCGCGAGGATGCCGCCTACGAGGCGCGCCTGCTCGAGTCCGTCGGACGCGGCGTCGCTGACGTTAGCGCCGGGAGGTTCACCGGATCGGTCGATGAAGCGTTCGAAAAAGCGGCTGCCATGCGGAGGCAGTATGCCTAAGGAACTGCGCATCGCCGATGAGTTCGCGTACGCGCTGGCCGGCATCTATCCCGAGCGGGTGCTCGACCACATCCGCAACCTCCTCTCGCTGCTCCCCGACAACCCCGAGATCGGCTCCACTAACGTGCGTCGAAGCCTCGTCGACCGTTACGGGAGCGGCATCCGCAAGCTCGCCGTATCGTCGTTCGTCATCGTGTACCGCGTGTCGGACTACTACGTCGACGTGCTCGCCCTCGTGTACGGCCCATCGATCGTGTGAGCCAGACACGGAATGCGGCGCTGCGTCCGCAGCGAGCCCCGAAC
>JAFUBE010000045.1 GCA_017460365.1 Eggerthellaceae bacterium | reverse complement strand
GGCCTGTTCACCGCCATGAACGGCCTGGCCATCCCCATCGGCACGGCGCTCGGCGGCGCCATCGCGGAGGTCACGGGCACGCCGATGTTCTTCGCGATCGACGGAGCCTTCATCCTGGCCCTCGGCGCTAGCATCGCCCTGTCGAAGAGCGTCAGGCAGCTGGACTGAAGGGGCTGCCATGCGGAAGATCGGGGCATCGACCACCTGCACGGTGTGTCACGACGGCCAGTTTTGGGTGGGGACGTTCGAGCGCGTTGAAGATGAGAAGCTCAGCGTGTGCCGCATCGTGTTCGGCGCCGAGCCTTCGAACGAGGAGGTCCAGCAGCTCGTCTGCAAGCGCTGGAACCGGCTCCGCTTCACGCGCGCCGTTGCCCTCGGAGATGCGGCGCCGAAGCCGGCTGCCAACCCCAAGCGCCGCCAGCGCGAGGCGGCGCGCGAGCTGAAGCAGCACGGCCCTTCCACCAAGGCGCAGCAGGCGCTTTCAGAGGAGCGGGAAGCGCTCGCCCGTCAGCGCAAGGCCGAAGGCCGCAAGATGCGCGAACAGGAAAAGCAGGAGCGCTTCGAGCAACGCCAGCAGAAACGCAAGCAGAAGCACAGGGGCAAATGAGCTGGAGTGTAACAGGGGTGACAGGGGGCGGCGCCCATGACACGCGCTCGAGGAGTGCGCAATCGACGATTGCGTGACAACGTCTGGTGCTGCAGGTACGCTATGACCGTGCGGCGGATGAAAGGATGCGCCATGGGAGTCGGAGAGAAGATACAAAGCGCCCGCAGGCGGGCGGGCCTCACGCAGGAGCAGCTCGCGGCCAAGGTGTACGTGACGCGCCAGGCGGTGAGCAGGTGGGAGACCGGCGAGAGCGAGCCGGGCATCGACATGCGCAAGCTCCTTGCGCGCGTGCTGGACGTGCCCGTCCTGGAGCTGCTCGACCTGCCCGACGCGCCGGCGTGCCAGTGCTGCGGGACGCCTTTCGACGTACCGAACATGCCCTTCGGGACCAACGCCGACGGCACGGAGAACCCCGACTACTGCGGCTGGTGCTACCAAAACGGCGAGTTCACCGGCCAGGGCCTCGACGAGATCATCGAGCGCAACGTCCCCTACCTCGTGGAGGCCACCGGCTATTCGGCCGAGGAAGCGGTCTCGTTCATGGGGGCCGTGATGCCCACGCTCAAACGCTGGAGGGAAGTGGAGAACCGCAACGTCGCGGCCAACCTGAAGAGGGGTGCCTTCTATGTGTGCCCCGATTGCGCGAACGTCGTCTGGTCGTCGGGGGAGGCGGCGGTGAGCTGCTGCGGGGGCGCGCTCGAGCCGCTTGCGCCGAAGCGCGACGACAGCGCGCTCGACGCCGTGGTGGAGGTGTCGGACGGCTGCCAGCGCGTGAGCATCGCCCATCCCATGACCAAGGACAACCACCTGCTGTTCGTCGCGGCCGCAGGCGACGACCTCGTGCGCATCAAGCGCCTCTACCCCGAGCAGGAGGCCCGCGTCGAGTTTCCTCTGCAAGGGCCCTGCAAGTTGTACGCCTACGGGAGAGGCTGCGGCCTGGTCCAGCTCTAGGGGCAACGTCCGCGCCGTACGAAAAACCAGGTCGCGGAAAATGCAGCAGCAGTACCAGGTACCGGTGTTGCATTTTGGCGAGATGCGGAGACTCCTGCAGAAGGCGGACCGCGGGCTGTTCGCCCATAGTGTGACCGGACCGGAGGACGGCGGCGTGACAAACGGCTGCGAGCATTTTGTCATTCGCGCTCGAACATGGTAATGTTACGGCAGCGCACGGGGCATGGGGCCTCGCGCAGGCGACCATCCAAGGGGATGTCTTTTTGGTCATTGTTCTGTAAGGAACGCTAAAACTGAACCAAAAAAGGGCGCAACGGCGCCCTCGGTAAATTGCGTTCCGAATCCCGGTATCACGTTTTTTCTCACAGAACAGGACAAGACCATGAACTTCCCGAAGGCGAATTCCTTCCCTCAATCAACCATGCGCGAGCGCAGCATGGGGCCGAACCCGCTCAAGCTCTGCGAGGAGCTGCTCGCATACGGCGCAATCCCCGCAGGCTCCGCCGTGCTCGACCTTGGCAGTGGCGCAGGGCTCACGAGCTCGCTGTTGGCCCGCGAGTACGGCTTCACTGTGTATGCTGCCGACCTTTGGAGCGACCCGTCCGACAACATGCGCTTCTTCGAGACCATCGGGCTCACGAACCGCGACATAATGCCGATCAAGGCCGACGCCACCGCCCTGCCCTTCGCCACCGAGTTCTTCGACGCTGTGGTGAGCGTCGACTCCTACAACTACTTCGGCCGCGATTCCGAGTATCTGGGAACACATTTGCTGTCTCTCGTTAAGCACGGCGGCGAGCTGCTGTTCGCTATCCCCGGCATGGTGCGAGACTGTCACGACGATCTGCCCGCGTGCCTGCTTGAGTCCTGGACGCGCGAGCAGCTTAGCTACATGCACGATGTGGATTGGTGGCATGCGAACATCGAGCAGACCGACGGCGTGGACATCCTCGGCATGTGCGAGATGGCCTGCACGCGCGAAGCGTGGACCGACTGGATAACCTGCGACAATGAGTATGCACGCGGAGACCGCGCGGCCGTCGAGGCCGGCGCGCTCGACTACCTGAACACCATCGCCGTAAGGCTAAGGCGACGCTAGCGCCTTCGCTTACATGGCAAAGGAGCCTGTGAGCCGGGTTTTTGCGCCCGGCTCCCAGGCTCCGCAAATGAGATGCCGACTCGAGTTCGAGCTGCGCCACCAGAACACCTCGATGTCACGTACCCTTGGGCTGATTGCATTTGCACCGATGAATCTCCGGGTTATGAGCCTGCGTTTCCAGTATCGGGACGTCTCGCCATTTTCGCCTGCCAATCCGTTATCCCAGATAGGGGCCGATTTTGCTATCTCGTTCCATCGGCTCGTTCGGGATGTGCTCTCCGGCTTTCCCCCCGATTCGCTAAAACCGGCGTTTTCGATTACCTCGACGCTAACGAGCCCATACCCATTGAGCCTTAGCGGGATCCCACGTTGCGTCGATGGCAGCCGCCTCTGCCAAGGCGGGGTCGAAGAACGCCGATGCGAGCCCCGACGCGCTCTCGAAGTCGGTGTGCACAGCTGGCAGCCCATTTTTGTGCGCAAACGCCGCGAATCGAGGGCTCCAACTTTGAGGAGCCTCGAAGCGCGCCGGTACGGCCATCGAGCGCTTCGCGCATTCGCTTCTGATTGCATGGGCGAGCTGCATGAGGTCGAAGGACTCGTTCGTCGCATAGGTGACGATGTCCACGAGATCTTTCATCCTCGAGGACTGCCAGCCGCCGGGTTGGAGCTCCATGACGGCACACAGCTTGTCGGCGAGCTGGTCGACAAGGGGATAGGCCATGTAATCGAAGACGGCGACGCCGTCTATCTCGATGCGGTTGGCGGGAGTGATCTTCTCCGCCGGCTGCGTGGTCGCGCAGTCGAGCGACAGGTCGATGAGGATGGGGTCCTTCTCCTCGTCGCCTACGAAGCTCGCGTACCTCAGCTTCAGCAGGCGGGAATAGCCGTTCTCGTCAAGCGATTCCCTCCAGCGCGTCAACCTGAAAGCGCAAAAGTCCCCGAGGTCCTTGGATGCCAGTCTGTTCAGCTCCTCCAGGGCCGCTTCCGCCGAATCCCTTTCGCGCATGGCGAAGTCGACATCCTTCGTCGCACGGGCGTCCGGTATGCGCGCGAGCATGCCTGCGCCGCCCTTCAGAAGGAACCGTGGATTTGCTTCGCTGAAGACGCGGCACAGGAAGCGGTCGCGCAGCATCTCCCTGTAGGCGACTCCCGGCTCCCTGCCGGATTCCCTTATCGACCTCTTGGCGGCTCTGTCGAACTGGCCGGCGTTCTCGTACTGCATCTATCGGCGCCCTTTCATGAGGAGCTCGTACAGGCTGGCGCCATGCGGGAGCCCGGCCTTCCCGCCCCTCCGGTCGACCTCGCTCGCCAGCCCCTCGGCGTCGGCGACGAGGCCGCGCGCGAGCGCGTCTCGCAGCACGCCAGCGACCAGGCTCAGGTCCTCGTCGCCGTCGATGAGGTCGAGCACCGTCCGCTCAGGAGAAGTCGCCGGCATGCCGGCGACGTAGACGACGTCGGCGTCGTCGAGCAGGCGCTTGTGGATGGCGATGCCCTCTCTCTGCGTCTGCTTACGCTCCCCACAGCAGAACTCCAAAGGCTCGGGGCCGATCTCGCCGAGCTCCTGGAGCCACGCGGAGGTCGCCCCCATGGCGACGGGCGTCCGCTCGATTGCGCGGGGAACGCCAGGCTCTCGGTCCGGCACGAGGGAGAGCCACGCCGCGTAGACGTCCCCATCGCGCACGCCGGGGGCGCCGCCCATGCGGTAGACCCCTCTCGCCACGCGCTCGACGGACCCGCCCTTCTCAAGGCGAGCAAGCGTGTACCTCTCGACGCCCAGGCGCCTGGCCTGGGCGGAGGTGAACATGCCTCTCTGGTGTGCGGAGACATCGTTGAGGGTTTTTATGGCTTCCAAGCTTTTCATGCTTGAATAGTAGCATCATAAATGCAACAAACCAAGCACATGGTGTTTCAACAAGCAATAAGAAGCCGGTATTCGGCGAATGAACGCCGTCGGCCCGCATTGGTAGGCGCCGATTTCGCCCATTGATTCGAATATAGTTAATATTCGGCCAACAAATCAAAGTCCCATTCCAGAACCCCCCCCAGGCAAGCTCGAAGAGCGAAGCGTAGTAGCCGCCCAAGAAAGCGAGCTGCGCCGCATCGTGGAGTTCCCCTATCCATCGAAGGGGATACTCCCGCACAAAAGCGACTTGTTCGACAACATCTTCGGCACTCGGCGCCTGCTGTGCGAACCTTTCGCTCATCGCGGCAAGGTATATGAGCTCGACGCCCAGATGGTCCTCGAGCTGATGAGCGCCATCGTCGAGACCGAGCCCGTGCTCGCGCAAGGCCTGCTTCATGTCGAACGTCGGCTGTCCGAAGGGGTATTTGCCGCCCTCACGATGCAGCGACTCCCATGGCGGCGCAACAGGCGTTCCAGGACCGACGAACAGCTTCGTGTACTCCGTCGCGATGCGCCGCACCGCCTCCCGGCGGGGAAGGGCCGCCAGACGTTCGGCGGTGCGGGCGAGCTCGGCGAGCGCGCGTTCCATTCGCCCGTTCGCCGCTTCGAGGGGGACGTCGCGCCAGAACCCGGAGTCGAGCCCGGCGGAGGTTTCGCTCGTCATGACATGCAGCAGGCTGTTGCCTAAAACAGCGTAAACCTGGGCCCTGACCTGCCAGACGTCTTTTCAAGTTGAATCCTGCACGATGCTTCCCTTCTTCGGGGCGGGAGGAGGAGCGCCCGCCCGCTGTCAGACGGTTGCGGAGCGGCGGACCAAATGGAGGAGGGCCGCCGCACCGCTGGATAATCTTGAAGCGCGGAACCCAGTCGCTAGTCGTTGCCCTTGAAAACGGAACATGCGATGACGACGAAGGCGAGTGCGGCAAGAGCGATCACGC
>JAFUBE010000383.1 GCA_017460365.1 Eggerthellaceae bacterium | reverse complement strand
CCCGCGTCCAATATACAACACGGTACGCCCGGGTCGATTCCTAATCGGTGCCTGGCACCGATTAGGGGACGGTAACGGTTCGGTAGCTGCGAGAGGGCGCGATAAGCACTCTTCGGCGCAGAGTGCTAATGTAACGGCTTGTGTATGAGGAAAGGACCACCCATGAGGAAATTCAAGACCGAGAGCAAGAAGTTGCTCGACCTGATGATCAACTCGATTTACACCAACCGCGAAATCTTCCTGCGCGAGCTGATCTCGAACGCATCCGACGCCGTCGACAAGCTGTACTTCCGCAGCCTCACCGACCAGAACATCCAGCTCAGCAAAGACGAGCTCGAAATTCGCGTCGCATTCGATGAAGACACGCGCACGATCACCGTGAGCGATTCCGGCATCGGCATGACCGAGGCCGAACTCGAGAAGAACCTCGGCACGATCGCGCATTCGGGCAGCCAGGAATTCAAGGCCGAGAACGACTTCGAAGGCACCGACGCGGCCGACATCATCGGCCAGTTCGGCGTGGGCTTCTACAGCTCGTTCATGGTTGCGAAAAACGTGAAGGTCGTCACGCGCGCCTACGGAAGCGACGAGGCGTTCCAATGGGAAAGCAACGGCATCGACGGCTACACGATCGCGCCCGCCGAGAAGGAAGGGCACGGCACCGACGTTATCCTCACGCTGAAGGACAACACCGACGAGGACGACTACGACCAGTACCTGCGCGAATACACGCTGCGCGGGCTCATCAGGCAGTACAGCAACTACGTGCGCTACCCGATTCACATGACGGTCAGCAAGACGCGCCCGCTGCCCAAGCCCGAAGACGCCGGCGACGATTACGTGCAGCAGTACGAGGACTACACCGAAGACGAGGTCATCAACTCGATGATCCCCATCTGGAAGCGCCGCAAGTCCGAGGTCACCGACGAGGAATACGCCGAGTTCTACAAGTCGGACTTCCACGATTTCCAGGATCCGCAACGCACGATTTCGGTGCACGCGGAAGGCGCGCTTTCCTACGACGCCCTCATGTTCATCCCGAGCCTCCCGCCGTTCGACCTGTACAGCCGCGACTACGAGAAGGGCCTGGCGCTGTACTCGGCCGGCGTGCTCATCATGGACAAATGCGCCGATCTGCTGCCCGACTACTACAACTTCGTGCGCGGCGTGGTCGACTCGAGCGACCTCACGCTGAACATCTCGCGCGAAACGCTGCAGCGCAACAGCCAGCTGCGCGCAATCGCCAACAAGGTGGAAAAGAAGATCACCGGCGAGCTCGAGAAGATGCGCGACAACGACCGCGACGATTACGAGCTGTTCTGGGACAACTTCGGGCGTTCGATCAAGTTCGGCATCTACCAGAGCTACGGCTCCAAGGCCGACGAGCTCGGCCCGCTGCTCATGTTCTACTCGGCCGGCCAGCAGAAGTACGTCACGCTCGACGAATACGTCGAGGGCATGCCCGAAGAGCAGGGCGACATCTACTACGCCGCCGGTGAGTCGGTCGAGCGCCTGCGCAACCTTCCCATCGTGAAGACGATACGCGCGAAGGGCTACGACGTGCTGCTGTGCACCGAGGACGTCGACGAGTTCGCGCTGCAGGTCATGCGCACGTGGAAGGAACACGACCTGAAGAACGTGTCGACGAGCGACATCGATTTGGCCAGCGACGACGAGAAGAAGGTCGCCGAGGAAGCCACCGAGGCCAACAAGGACCTCTTCGCCGCCATGCAGGAGGTACTCGGCGAGAACGTGTCGAAGATCGAGGTGTCGCCGACGAGCATGGACGCGCCTGCGCGCCTGACCGCAGTCGGCCAGATGTCGATGGAGATGGAACGCATCCTTTCGCAAGGCCCCGAGGGCACGATGGCCCGCGCCGAGAAGGTGCTGCAGCTGAACGCCGAACACCACGCGTTCGAGACGCTGAAAGCCGCCTTCGAAGCCGACGACAAGTCGAAGCTGCGCCTGTACACCGACCTGCTGTACAACCAGGCGCTGCTCGTAGAGGGCCTGCCCATCGAAGATCCGCTGACCTTCGCCGAGGAAATCT
>JAFUBE010000382.1 GCA_017460365.1 Eggerthellaceae bacterium | reverse complement strand
CCGCGCACGACGACCGTCGCCAGCGCCGTGCCGTTGCGGAACGCGCTGGCCCCCACGGACGCGCCGTTCTCGGGGAGGTCGATGGACCCCAGCGACGTGCAGCCCTGGAAGGAGTAGGGCTCGATGGCCTGAAGGGTGGCGGGAAGCGTGATCGAGGGCAAGTTCACGCAACCGTCGAACGCTGAGCTTCGAATGGCATCCAGGCCCGAAGACAAGCTTGCGGAGGCGAGCTCAGTGCAGCCGGCAAACGCGCTCGCTCCGATTTCCGCGACCCCAGGCGCCACGGTTACGCTCGTGACCTTGGGCGCGCCCTCGGTGTGGTTGAAGAAGTTGGCCGGGACCGCCTTGCAGGTCGAGGCGAACGTGGCGGAGATGCCGCCCGCGCCCGTGCCTGCGTTCTCGAACGGCCATCCGCGGTGGCTTCCGTTCGCCCAATCGCTGACGCCGAGCTCCCTGCTGCGCACGACGACCGACGTCAGCGCCGTGCAGTTGCGGAACGCGCTGGCCCCCACGGACGCGACGTTCTCGGGGAGGTCGATGGACCTCAGCGTCGTGCAGCCCTGGAAGGAGTAGGCGCCGATGGATTGCAACGTCTCGGGCAGGACGACCGAGGCCAGCTGGGATTGGCCCTCGAAAGCGTTACTGCCGATCGCCGTGATGACCCCGATGTTCAACGTGGACAGATCGAGGGTCGCCGCATCGCCTGAATACCCCGTGATGGTCACGATGCCGGAATCCACCCGGTACTCGACGCCGTTGCCCGTCACTTTCTCTTCCGCCTGGGCCGACAGCTCTGACTCTGCTGCAGCCTGTTTCGCCTCTGCCCGCTCGGCTGGGCCCACCAGGGCGAGCCCTATAGCGAGCAGGGCCGTGAGCAGGTATGCGGCCACAGCCGCCCCGAAGCCGTGCCAGCCGAAAATTGCCGCCCCGCTGCCGATGCGCTCGTTCACGTCAACCACCTCCGAATGCCAGCGCGAATGCAGCCGGCACGGCGAGCCGGCTCTTCTTTTCGCCAATGCCGACGAGCCGAGCCGCCTGCATCCGCACTATTGAACTGTTCGCAAGGATTCATCGAATGCTTGCGGTGTGACATCGAAGATGATAGCAGAAAAGCGCCGCTCAAAACCGCTCAAAGCGCTTGCGAGAAGGGCAAGTGTCGCATTGGCTGATTGGACGGCCTCGGCCGCGCTGCGTTATAATGCACCCGTCACACCACATGCGCTCGCGCGCCCATATCCACAAGAACTCGAAGGCAGAAGGGCATCTGCCGATTGAGTTCTTGTGACTTGCGGTGTGACAACTGCGGTGGATGCCCTTCTTCCTCTACAGCGCCTGAATCACGGATTCGTACACTTTCCAGGCGGAGCTGGCTTTGTACTCGTCGACAAGCGCTTCGGGAACCTTGATGACGGCGCCCGCGTCACCATTGCGAATCGGCGTGAGGCCGAGCAGCAGGCTGACATTCTTACTCGGCCCCGACGCCTCGACCAGCGTCTCCGAGCGCATGGTCATGCTCTTGAGCGAGGTCGCGTCGAAGAATGCACCCGTTCCGAGGCTCTTCACGCTCGCCGGCAAGTCCACTGACTCGAGCTTGGAACAGGAGGCGAAGCCGTGATCCCCGATCGATTTCACATTCTTCCCGAACGTTATCCTGGTAAGCGACTCGCATCCTTCGAACGCACTATTCCCCACGCTCGCGCAAGTGGCTGGGAGCGTTGCGCTTGTGAGCTTTTTGCAAAATCTGAAGGTGCCTTCTGCTATCGCCTTCACCTTCGTCTTTTCCAGGTTCTTCACCGTCTTAAGGTTATCGCAGCTCGAGAAAGCACTCTCGCCTATTGACTTGAGGGTGTTTGGCAAGGCTATGCTCGTGGCTTTGCACGAAAAGAAAGCATCTTGGCCAATCGCGCGCACGCGAGTCTTATCGAAGTTGGAAAACGACTTAGCGGAGCTGTCGGCAAACGCTTCCTTTGCGACGCGTGTGCATGAGTTAACGCCCTTGGAGTTCTTCAGGAACGAGACTTTCGAACAGGGTATATAGCCCAGGATCGCGTCGTATTCGGCCAACTTGTAGCCTTTATATGCATCTACATAATGCCCCTCCGCCTTAACCGTCTTCACGTTGCTCGCGATGAAGAGCGTCTTAATCTTAAGGCTGTCGAACGTCCCGCTGAACTTCCCTGCCTTATCGTCGTACGACACGCTCCACGCCTTGGCCTTCTGCTTTCCCGTCTTGGTGCAGGGCACGATATCGCCGTTCGCAGTATAGAGCGCATACGAGCTCGTCGCGGAGCTGACTTTCTCCGGGGCTTTCGTTGCCGCGGCTCTCAGGCTTCCCGCATCGGCGTAGGCGCTGCCCGCGAAGGCGAGCAAACCTATCGCCACCAAGAGAAGCATAAAGCCGAAGGCGGCCACAGAGCCTTTCCAGCCGATGAGCCTGGACGTGCTGTTTTCCGTTAGTTCCATGTGGGCATCCCCTTCCCGTCGCTAGCCGGGTACTCGACGCGCATCAGAGCATGCGGTTAATTCGCGTGAATCGGCAAGCGAGCGAAGCCGCCGAGAACCCGCCTATTAAGTTGTACGCAAGGAATCGCGATGCGAGACCTGCGATGTGACGGTTTGGATTGTAGCATACAGCCTGCAGCATCTAAGAGACGCCCTGTTCGCAGGCATGTTCACGCAGAACCGCAGCGCTTTTTCTCGGGCTAGCCCGCTCATGATGCGGGCCAGCCCGAGGTGAGGGGATTTGCGCCCGCGCCTCGGCGGGGATGGCTACCGCCTAGCCGAGCGCGTCGACGAGCTTCGCGGCCTGGTTGTCGCCTAGGCCGGCGAGGCGGCGGTTCTCGGGGATGCCGATTTCGGCCATGAGCTTCTCGGCCTTGGCTTTGCCGTAACCGGGGAACGACTGGATGAACTGGGCGACCCTGATCTTGCCCACGACCGGGTCGCCGCGGCGCGCAAGGACGTCCTTCGCGCTCAGCTCGCCGGTCTTGATTTGCTCGCGGACCTCGGCGCGCGCCCTGCGCGTCTCAGCGGCCTTCTTCAGCGCCTCGGCGCGCTGCTCATCGGTCATCTGGGGTAACGGCATCTCTTGCTCCTCTTCGGCCGGGAATCTTCAAGCTGGGCCGATTCTAGCAGCCCCGCATGTGCATTTCATGAGCGACTGGCTCGCGAGGCTCGTTTGACGGCATCCGACCCGCCCTCGCCGAGGGACGGCGCAGCCTCACTCTCACGCCCCTGCTTCATGCCGCTGCGGCGAGAACGGGCAATGTCCTATCCGCCAAGCTGAAGCACCTCAGGCCGGTTTCATTGGGAGCCAATTCAGATACGGAGGCCCCTTCCTGCATCGCCCTTTCAAGGGGCATCGCGGGCCGAAAGGTAGTCGACGCCTTTTCCGTTCGCGATGGCGTATTCGATTTCATCACGCGTGCTCTCGCCGATGTAGCCGCCCACGTCTATGACGAAGATCTCGTCTGCCAGATCGATCTTGCGCTTGTGCATGTCGTCGAGCATTTCCTTGGTCGCCGACAGCGCGCCTTCGTCCATCCCGTCCCATACCTCGTCATCGCCGGAGTGCCCGAAGAGACCGACGCTTATGACGATGCAGCCGTCGAGCGTCAACCGCTTCTGGGCTTCAGCGAAGGCGTCCTTGAACCGGATGGAGCCGCAAAGGGTAACTACTTTGTAGCCGCCGACCATTGCCAGCCCTCCTAGTCGAGCTTCACGACGGCGTAGCCGTATGGCCCCATGAAGCGGGTTCCGTCAAGGTGCATGACGTGGTCCGGCTCGGACGCGCACCAGGCCTCGGTTTCCCAGGCGAGGTCCTTGAGGTACTGCCGCATAGTAGCCCGGTCGGGAAAGCACGACACGAACACGATGTTGTCGCGCTGGGACTCGAACAGCTCCAGCAGCTCGCGCTTCCTGATGACGTCGATCGGCCCGTGTGTAGAGCATGCCTCCATGAGGTAGAGCCATCCCTTGTCCTCGAGCCACACGATCAGGTCCGGCGCCTTCCCGCGCTCGGGCATCTCAATCCCGATCGAGGCCATCAAGCGCTCTTGCTCGGTTCTGTGCGTGTGGTCGGTGTCGTCGATGTAGAGCACGGTGCCCCCGGGGGCGAAACGCGAGCAGAATTCCTCCACCATGGCTTTTATCAGGACGTTCTGCCCACCGGCGGAGAGCGAGACGACGCTTCCGTCGGGCATCGTGACCGGCACCATGTTCATCTCGCGTGTCTCTTCTTGCTGCGCTTTCCAGGTGCTGATGTTGTCCACGAACGCGCTCAACAGCCCGTCGTACTCGCTTGTGCCAATAGCGTGCATCACGGGAAGGAGGCTCGGCACGATGCGGTAGTTCCACTTCGGCGAGTTGATGGGCCGGTCGGGTCGGTCGGCGTTCTCCTCCACGATGCCGCCAGCGATGAACTGGTGCAACGTGAACCGCCGTATCGTCTCGCGAGTGTTGGCAGCGTCTTCTTGCCCCAGCCTATCGCGCATCCAGTCCATCATCAGCCGCGTCGTGTACATGCTGCCGGTCGCGCTCGCCCACTCGTCGCCATCGCCGACGTGCGCGAGCGCCAGCAGCGTCATGGCGCTCCGCTCGTTCGACCGCTCGGCGTCCATGCCGAGGTCTTCGAGCAGCTTTCGCGCATCGGAAATGAGCCTTTCGCGCCTCATCGCAGCACCTCGCAAACGCGGTCGATCTCTTCCTGGGATATACCAGGCCGCCACTTGCCGCCTATCGCCTCCAGGGATTCAAGGGGCGGACACGGCATCGCCTTGATGTCGCCGGCGTTCACCTGCGTCGACCCGCTGACGTCGCGGAACCAGTCGTCTATGTAGGTCGTGTTCAGCCAGAGCGCCAGGCCGCGGGAAAGCGCCTCCGATCCGAGTGGAACCACCTTGCGGGGTTTGCCCCCATGGATGAAGTTCAGGTGGTTCTCCAACCCGACCGGTTCGTCGATCTTCAGGGGATACGCCACGACTCGGCGGCGTTCCTCCTTGGACGAGAAGCGCTTGACGACGACGTAGCAACCGGGTTGAGTCAGCTGCCGGATCGAAGCCTCGTCGTCGGCACGGTACCATTGCGGCTTCCCTATGGGAAGCGGGTGCTCCAGCGCGCCGTGCGGGAAGTTGCCGGCGTATACCAGCCTGCGTACGCCGTCCGCCTCCGGGCGTTCGTCGTATATGCGCTCCCTGTTCCTGAAGTCGACGACCTTGCCGGTTGAAGGGCACAGCCCCTCGCTGGCGATCGTCCCCTCTATGGCGTCGTTTTCCTTCGGCGCGATTCGCACGACGAGGGTTTCCGGCTCTATCAGGTCGCAAGCAGCATGTTCGCGCCGCTCCACCGCGTCGGCCTTGCCGGCCGATTGGGTGACGACGATGGTTTCCGATTGCGTCTGCCTGGAGAAGCGCACGAGCATCGTGTCCTGGAGGACGTCGGTGTCGGCGAACACTTCCGTCCGCGACCCGTAGACGTGAATTCGGTCGAGCGAGAACTCCCCGAGGGCGTATTTCCGGAAGGGGGCGAAGTACTCGCCGTTCATCCACGAGCGGGGAACGATCGCTACCAGCTCGCCGTCCTCGGCGAGTCGCGACAGGCCGATTGCCATGAAGGCGGAGTAGAGGTTTGCGGAATGGCACGGAAGGCCGTCCTGCCGGGCGTCGTCGGCCGCCATCTTCTTGTACGGCGGATTCAGCACGATCCGATCGTAAGGGCCTGGAGGCGTGCCGGTCAGCGCATCGCCCAAGGTAAGACTGTGAGGCACGCCCACGGAAGCGAGCTCGGCATCGCATACGGTCGCAAGGACGGGGTCGGCCTCGATCGCCTCTATTGTCTCGATGTGGCCGTCGTAGCGCTCGTAAAGAGCAATCGAGAGAATCCCGCTTCCGGCGCCTAGGTCGAGGCAGCGGATGAACTGCTGGTCGGGTTTCAGGTCTGAAAACATGGATGCGGCGAGCGTTGCCGTTTCCATAGGCGTCAGATGCTGCGCGAGCGCCTGCCGTTTCTCCTCGCTCGTCGCCTGTATGGCGTTGATGCGCGTGATGGCTGCCTGTTGTAACGCCTGGGCCAAATTGAAACCTCCGTTGGTCGCGTCCTTTCTGCGTAATGATAACCGAGAGGATCAGCCAACCTCATGCTCGCTGGAATTACTCTACGCAGAAAGCGCCACCTCGGTGACTGTCGGCATAAACCGACCTCGCCATTGCGGCCAGCCGTCGCCGTTATCGAAGCATTTGGAATCTGGACTGCCGCGCCACGAACCACGGCCATCGTCGTCCGTCCACGTTACCTCGATAGGGCCGCATTCCATCGCCATGCTATTGCGAACCGGGGTGGTCGCGCCCATTGGGGCGTAAGACACGCGCTCGCGCACGCCATACGCCGATCGATAAGAATATCAAGCTTGTTTATTGGCTGACGTTTTCCGTGCCTCCTAGGCCATCTACGAGGTCGACTTCGGCGGCGATGAGGAGAAGATCGTGGCGCACCTGTTCAAGCTCTACGCCGAGGCCACGGGAGGGGAATAGCTATGCCCCGGCCCGAGCCCAGGAACATACCCTGCAAGCAGCTCTCCAAGTTCTTCGCCAGGTGCGAGGACTACTACCCCGTGTCCGACCGCTACATCTCCGAGGTGCACGACTCTTCGCTGAAGACCGGCCGCACCGAGCGCGAGCACATGGCGGCGTGGTTCCGGGACAGCCGCACGAAGGGCGCGGGCTCCTTCTCGCGGGCCAAGGGCAACGACAGCGGGCGCACGTGCTATCAGCGGCTGCAGAACGCGGCGTCGCTGCTGTGGATCGCCGAGGCGGCGGGCGTCGCCGAGGCGACCGTGGAGTCGGCCTTCAACGCCGCCAAGGCGGCAGGCGACCACCGACGCGCATGCGGGGCGGTCAAGAGGGTGATCCCCTGGGATACGGTCTACGACGCCCTCGTGTCTACAGGCAAGGTGAGCCTCAATCGCAGATTCCCGTTCGGATGGCCGAGGTGATGGCAGCTCCGCTGCCGTCCAGGAAAGCTAGCCGACCTTGGTTTTCCTGGGCACGATCCTCTTCCGGTGCGCGTTTGTCTTCTCGATTCAGACCTCTCCGCTTGCGTTGGCGGCATGCGGCCAATGTAAGCGACGCGATTCTGGCTGTAACCGTACGCTTCGCATTTACTTCGACGGGTTCGCGGCACGCTCGGCGGCACGCCCGGGCATTATCGGCCCATCGCGGCCATGCGCGCCCGAGCGCTCACTACACGTAAGTGCGCCACCCGGATTCTGAGCTGAAATCCCTGGCTTTCGCCCCCCTGGTAATCTTCTTCACGTACGCGTTGAACTTCGATTCGGAAACTCTCGCGCCGTTCACGTAATAGGTGTAGTTGTGGCCGCTCCAAATGGCGTCGTCCTCACGCGCCGCAACGAGCTTGGAGGTCTTGCCGTTCCACTTGTAATAGCGGTCTCCTGCGTAATTGTTGTGCCAGTCGTGCACTTTCAGCACGCCCCTCTTTTTGTACGAGACGATGCGGTGGTCGAACACGCCTTCGCCGACCGAGAAGGCTGCCGACGAGATCGCCACGACCTTGCCCGAAGCGAACCCGTAGACCGAGTTCATCGGCTGCCAGCGGTTGTCCTGGGACACCAGCAGCTCGTCGACCTTGTCGCCGTTCAAGTCGGCGAAGCGGTACCGCATTCCGGTGAACCCGTTGTTGGGAGCGTAGGAATCCCGGTATTCCTTGTAGAGCGCCTTCAGCTTCTTCTTCAGGGCGCCGCGGGCCTCGGCGTTCCTGTTCGCCTTGGTGGCTTTCACGACCTTGAACGTCTTGGTGACCGACCCCTTCAGGTTGCCCTTGCCCGTAATGATGACCCTGTAGGTGCCGGCGGCCTTGGGGGCCGATACCTTCTTGCCCTTGGCGTTGCTGTACGCGACCGAATAGCCCTTGCCCGCCTTCAAGGTGGAGCCGCCCACCTTCACGGTGACCTTGGGCTTCACCGCCTTGCCCGTGTAGGTCTTGGAAGCGCTCACGCTCACCTTGGCCTCGGACATCTTGTAGGTGACCTTGATCTTGCGGTTCAGCAGGGAGAAGGTCGTCAGGGGCTTCGTCTTCAGCAGCTTCGCCCCGAGCTTGTTTTCGTAGGACCTCAGCCGCGCCAGCGCATTGTCCCAGTCGTTGACGTCTGTTGCCCCGAAACCCTTCAGGTAGGACTGCTTCACCTTACCGGCCGACT
>JAFUBE010000381.1 GCA_017460365.1 Eggerthellaceae bacterium | reverse complement strand
GAAGACGATGTTTTCGCCAGGCGCGACGGGCTTCGCAACGCCGATCGTCCCGTCTCCGTAATCCTCGCAGTACTCCAGCATGACGACGGCATCGGCGCCTTCGGGCAGCATGCCGCCTGTGGGAATGCGCACGCACGAGCCGATGCCGCATGCGCAGGCGGCATCGGCGCCCATTTCCACTTCGCCTGCGAGCGTCAGCAACGCGGGAAGCGCGTCGGAACATCCGAACGTGTCGGATGCGACGACCGCGAACCCGTCGACCGTCGAGCGGTCGAACGGCGGCACGCCCTCGGTCGCCACCGCGTCTTGCGCGATCACGCGCCCGATAGCCTCATTGAGCGGCACCGACAACTCGGGGTCTGACCCCATTTGGCCCATTTTGTCGCCGAAGCGGCCGGCAACGAGCGAGCGCGCGTCATCGAGCGATACTACTTCGAGCATTGAGCACCCCTTTCAGAAGCTCGCGATAGCGGCAACGACGAACACCGCCGCAAACGCGCACACGGCCACGCGAAACGCCATCTGGTAGCGGCGGGGGATATTCAGGTCGGCGAGCAGCGACTTGCTGCCCACGCACAGATGAACGGCCAGCATGACGGCCACTGCCACGATGGCGATCTTCGGCGGAAACGCGCCGCGCAGGAACACGTGCAGGGCCACGCATGCGGCAAGACCCGCGCCTGTGGCCCATTTCAATGCCAAATGGCGTTTCTTTCGGGAGCTGGGCGGGCGCTTTGCGTCGGTCAGCTGCTCGCGGCTCGTGACGATGCTCGCAACGACGTGCACGACGACGAGCGCCATGCCCGCCCACACGAGAAACGCCAGGGGGCTGGAATAGCCGAACACGATGGCGGCGCTGCCGAGCAGCCCGTGGGCAATGAAGAATACGACGAGCACCGCGGACACGATGCCGTTCGCGAATCGCGCTTTTGAGCGTTCGCCCACCGGGCCTCCAAACGCCGACCGTATAGACCAGCGTCTATTCTACACCGCCCAGTAGGCCAGAAACGCACGGCCCTCTTCGCTCGAAGGATTCGAAAGAACACAGTCGGTTTCCCCGAACTCCACGACGCGGCCAGAGCTGAGCATGAGGGCGCGGTCGGAGATTCGAAGCGCTTGGGCGGGCGCGTGGGTTGCGGCGACGAGCAGACACCCGGTCTGGTCGCGGTATGCCGCGAGCGCCGCTTCGGCCAGAAGCGTTCCCTCCATGTCCATCGAAGCGGTCGGCTCGTCGAGCAGCAGCACGTCGAGGTCTTGGACGAGCATGCGCGCGAGCGCCACGCGCTGGGCCTCGCCGCCTGAAAGCCCGCTTCCCCGCTCCTGCGCGAAAGACTGCATGCCGACAGCCTCGAGCGCGCGTTTCACGCGCTTGTCCACTTCGGAGTGCGGCAGCCCCGAACCATCGAGGGCGAGCGCCACGTTCTTGAACACCGAAAACCCGAACAGGTAGCTCTTTTGGGGCATGTAGCCCACCGCGAGGCCGTTGCGATCGGCGCCTTCGACATCGATGCATCCGGCGGTCTGGTCTACCACGCCGGAAACGACCTTGCACAGCGTCGATTTTCCCGAGCCATTGTGACCCACGAGCGCATAGGCATGACCCGACTCAAGGACGAGATCGCCTATGTCGAGCACCGTGCGGTCGCCGTAGCGTTTCTGCAATCCGGCGATGACAAGTTTGAACGGCGCGTTCATCTGCGCTCACCGCCCAAACGGCCGCTTTTCGTGTGGCTTCGCGCGCCTGCCAGATCCTTCGGGGACGTGTGTTCTTGCAGCGTGAGCGCGACAGAGTTGATGACGAACGACACGACGAGCAAAGCGATGCCGAGCGCTGCGGCGTACTCGAAATGCCCCATGTTCGTCTCGAGCATGATGGCCGTCGTCATGACGCGCGTCTTGTACTGCACGTTGCCGCCGACGAGCATGACGGCGCCCACTTCGCCGATGGAGCGCCCGAACGCCACGAACAGGATGGAGAACAGCTGCGAACGGCATTCGAACAGCAAGCACAGCACCTCTCGTTTGCGTGAGAGCCCCATGCCGTGGGCGGTTTCGTGCACGAGCGGCGCCACGCTGGCAATCGCGGTGGCCGACAAGCCGCAGACGATGGGAGTAATGAGCACGACCTGAGCGCACACCATGGCGGGCAGCGTGTAAAGAAGCCGCAGCGAGCCGAGCGGGCCCGACCGCGACAAAACGAAGAACACGGCGAGGCCCGCCAGCACCGGCGGCAGGCCCATGAGCGTGTTCAGTATGCGCATGACGAGGCGCTTGCCGGGAAACCGGTACAACCCGATGCACACGCCGAGCGGCACGCCGATCGCGCAGGAGATGACCGTGGAGAACGCGGACATCTGCAGGGTCAGCAAGATGATCTGCGATAGCTTGCTGCCCGGCGTGAACATCAGGCTGAACGCCTGAACGAGCTTGTCCATGAAAACGCGCCTAAAGAGACGTGGCAGGCGCGGTGAGACACACGCTTATCTCGACACCTGCCCCATTCCTGAATTGCTATGCAGCAGCGGAACTCGAGCTGCCAGACGCAGACGAAGCGGACGCGCTCGAGGAGGAGGAAGCGCTCGCATTGGACGACTCGAGCAGGTAGAACAGCGGCTCGCCGTAGTCGGACACGCCGTAGTTGGCGATGAGTTCGGCGGCTTCTTTGCCGGTCATCCAATCGATGAAGGCGTTGGCGCCGTCGATGTTGGTGTCAGGCCACTTGCTCGGGCTGATCGCGATCATGGAGTAGGTGTTTTTCATGTCTTCGGATTCGCCGAGCAGGATGGTCAGCGATTTCTTCGCGTCGTTGCTCAGGAACGTGCCCTTGTCGGAAAGCGTGTAGCCCTGGCGTTCGGCGGCTTGGGTCAGCGTTGCGCCCATGCCGGCGCCGGCGTTGACGTACCAGTCTTGGCCTGTAGGCGTGATGCCGGCGGCTTCCCAGATCTGAAGCTCTTTCTTGTTGGTGCCGGAATCATCGCCGCGCGAGACGAACGTCGAGCCAGACTCGGCTATCTTCTTGAAGGCGTCGGCGGCTGTGGTGCAATCCTTGATGCCGGCCGGGTCGTTGGCAGGGCCGACGATCACGAAATAGTTGTACATGAACGGAATGCGCTCCACGCCGTTGCCGGCATTGACGAACTCCTCCTCACTCGCCTTGGCGTGAACGAGCAGTGCGTCGGCGTCGCCCGTCTCGCCCTTCTTGATGGCGGCACCCGTGCCGGCCGAGGTGATCTCCCATTTGTAGCCGGTGGCCTTCTCGAAGTAAGGCTGCAGGTACGGCAGCAAACCCGAGTCGTTGACCGACGTGGTCGTGGAGATGCGGATGACCGGGTTCGCCGGCGCGGCCGCGCTCGATGCCGAGGTGCTGGCAGAAGAGCTCGAAGCGCTGGCCGACGAGCTGCTCGAGCTGCCCGATCCGCTCGAGCACGCCACCATGAACAGCGCGAACAGCGCGGCGAATACGGCGGCGACAACCGCTTTGATTCTCACATTGGTTTTCATGTCTTTCCCTTCCCTTTATCCCACATGGAAACAACTGAAACGGCGTGACCCTTTGCACCGTTTCGTTGCGATTCACTATACTTCGTCACGTTTCGTTCTCGCAGCTCCTTTCAAGCCTGCGCGATTTCTCCGTAAACGATGGGCATTTTCGTCAGCGCTCGCGCCAGGTGTGGAAGGCCCTGGGACATAGACCCTGCCTCCGTCCCTGCGCGGAGGACGCAGAACTCGAAGTCGAGCAGGCGGCCCGCGTGCGCCGTCCATCTCTGTCGGCGTCTGGCACGCGCGGGATAGCGGCGGCGTCTACGGTTATACGCAAATTGAAGTTCCGTGGCAGCTCATGAAAATATATGTACCGATTTAAGACTTGGAGCTCAAGAAGCTATGACCTGTTAAAATTTAGCCAAATATTTAAGAGATTGGGTAAGTTTGAAGTACAAAGATTTAAGGAAAATCTTCCATATTTCAGCTGACAAGGCAAACGCAGCTTTCGAAGAACGCATCGCTTCCGAAGATGCTTTACGGCTCGCGCTGACAATCGGGGGCAACGATGCCTTTTGCCTTGTGAATTCGGAGGAATACCAGCTTATCGTTAGGGCGGAACGGCTCGACAAAGAAATCAACCGTCTGGTAGCGGAGCTTCCCGGCAAGGCAATCGAACAGTACACAATCAACTGTCTTATCGACGAGCTGGTCCTGACGAACGAAATCGAAGGGGTTAATTCTTCGCGCCGAGAAATCGGAGAGATTCTCGATCGCCTCGAAAGAAGTGATCGAAGAGGGCGCTTCCAGGGCATTGCCGAAAAGTACCTTGCGCTTCAAAGGGGCGAGGATATTGCGCTAACCACTTGCGCTGACGTGAGAAAGGTGTATGACGATCTTGTTCTCGATGAAGTGGTGGCAAGAAATCCGAAAAACGCCCCTGACGGCACGTATTTCAGAAGCAGCGGAGTCGACGTTCTCGATGCGACGCAAAACCCATACACCATGGCATCGAACCGGAAGACAAGCTCATTTCGGTCATAGATAACGCCCTCGAATTATTTAATGACCAGGGGATTGAAACGCTCGTTAGGGTTTCCCTATTTCATTTCATCTTCGGTTACGCACATCCTTTCTACGATGGAAATGGCCGCATGGGAAGATTTATCAGCAGCTATGCGCTTTCCCGAGCGTATAACCCCCTTGTCGGGCTTAGGTTGTCATATGTGATAAAAGACAGCATCGGAAGGTATTACAAGGGATTCTCTCTTTGCGAGCATCCGTTGAACAGGGGAGACCTCACACCGTTCGTGATCATGTTTTCCGAGATGGTCGTAGAGTCGATGGAGAGCATGCGCGATTCGCTGGCCGATAAGAAAGCCACGTTAGCGCACGCGAACTCGCTCGTCGCCAGAATCTCGGGTATCGGCAAGGGACGGGAAGGGATCGTGAAGGACAGGTTCAATCTTGCGTCGCTATTGATTCAAGCGGCCCTGTTCGCCGAGTCGGGCATCTCGGCGAAAGAGGCTGCGTCTGTGATGGGCATTTCGGAACCAACGCTTTACAAGCGGCTCGACTTCTTCAAGTCGAGAGATCTTGTCGAGAAGAGAAGCACAGGTCGTCGGGTGTTTTACGTAATGGACTTAGCAGCTCTGATGCGCGCGACCGAATAGGATAAGCGAAGATAGTTCCCGCTTCCCTCTGGCCCGAACGGGGGCAAGTGGGGCAGTCAGCGGTGCTGGCGAAGCGGTGCGCGTCGCGCGATTCTTGCCACGGCGGGCGCTTAGCTGGCGGAAAACGCGCCATGCACATGGCCAGAGGGGGCAGTCGAGGTCG
>JAFUBE010000380.1 GCA_017460365.1 Eggerthellaceae bacterium | reverse complement strand
CGTTCTATGTCGTGAAGGTTAGGCATGCTCTACCTGCCTTACGCTTCCGACGGGGCGAACTGCTCCTTGAAGGCCTCGATGGCCTTCACGAGCGCGTCGGTGCTCTCGTCGGTGAACTTCTTCTCCGTCGCGATGCTGTTCAGGATGTCTGCGTGCTGGGCGCGCAAGAACTCGAGCAGCTCGGTACGGAAACGCACGGTATCGCCAACCGGAATGTCATCCAGGTAGCCCTTCGAGCCCGCGAAGATCGCCACCGCCTCTTCCTGGAAGGGCATCGGCACGTAGCGGCCTTGCTTCAGAAGCTCGGTCATGTGAGCGCCGCGGTTCAGCTGATCCTGCGTGGCCTTGTCGAGGTCGGAACCGAACTGCGTGAATGCCTGCAGCTCGCGGTATGCGGCCAAGTCGAGGCGCAGGGTGCCGGCGACGGACTTCACGGCCTTGGTCTGGGCCGAGCCGCCGACGCGCGACACCGACAGGCCGACGTTGACAGCCGGGCGCTGGCCCTGGAAGAACAGGTCGGTCGACAGGAAGATCTGACCGTCGGTAATCGAGATGACGTTCGTTGGAATGTAGGCGGACACGTCGCCGGCCTGGGTCTCGATGATCGGAAGCGCCGTCATGGAGCCGCGGCCGTACTCGTCGTTCATCTTCACCGCGCGCTCGAGCAGGCGAGAGTGCAGGTAGAAGATGTCGCCCGGGTAAGCCTCGCGTCCGGGCGGGCGGCGCAGCGTCAGCGACATCTGACGGTAGGCGACAGCCTGCTTGGACAGGTCGTCGTAAATGATCAGCACGTGGCGGCCGGGGTTCTCGGGGCCAGCGGGCTTGCCGTCTTCGCCGGTGTAGACGAAGTACTCGCCCATGGCAGCGCCGGCCATCGGCGCGATGTACTGCAGCGGAGCGGAATCGGAAGCCGTGGCCGACACGATGATCGTGTAGTCCATGGCGCCGTAGCGCTCGAGCGTCTCGGTGACGCTCGCAACCGTGGAGGCCTTCTGACCGATCGCAACGTAAATGCAGATCATGTCCTGGCCCTTTTGGTTGATGATGGCGTCGATCGCGATGGCGGACTTGCCGGTCTGGCGGTCGCCGATGATCAACTCGCGCTGGCCACGGCCGATGGGCACCATGGCGTCGACGGCCAGAATACCGGTCTGCATCGGCTCGTGCACGGGCTTGCGGCTGATGACGCCGGGAGCCTTGAACTCAACCGGACGGCGGCCTTCGGCCTCGATCGGGCCCTTGCCGTCGATCGGCATGCCCAGCGCGTTCACGACGCGGCCGAGCATTCCCTTACCGGACGGGACGTCCATGATTCGACCGGTCGTGTGGACCTGGTCGTTTTCCTTGATTGCGGTGACATCGCCGAGGAGCACGGCGCCGATTTCATCTTCCTCGAGGTTCTGAACCAGACCGTATACGGTCTTGCCGCCCTCGCCGATGAATTCTAGCAGCTCGCCGGCCATCGCGTTCTTCAGGCCGTCGACGCGGGCAATGCCGTCGCCGACCTGGATGACCGTCCCGACTTCCCGCGAGTCAACGCCCATTTCCAATCCTGCGAGTTGTGCGCGCAGGGCCTCGTCAATAGACTGTGCGGTGATTTCAGTCACTAGCATTCACCTCCCATTCATTAATGCTTGAGCGCTTCGCGGGTCTTTTCGACCTGCGTGAGAAGGCTGGCGTCCAGCCTCTCGTTTTTCGTGCTCAGGATTATGCCGCCGAGCAGGGACTTGTCGATGCGCTCGTGGAGCACCGCTTTCTTGCCCAGTTCGGTTTCGGCCTTCTTCTTGATCAGATCGCGCAGATTATCGTCGAGCTCGACAGCCGTATCCACGTCAACGATGATGAGGTTCAGCTCGTCGGCAATGCGATCTTCCAGCTGCTCGGCCACGCGGGGAAGGTAGGCGATCTCGCCGCGCTCGGCCATGACGGCGACCGTGTTCACGAGAACCGGCTCCGCCTCGGCGAACACGCCGCGGACGATTTGCGCCTTCTGCTCGGGCGTATAGCCCGGATCCTTCAACGCGCTCTCGAAATCGGAATTGCCGCGGATGGCGCTAACCATACCCTTGGCCTGCCCGCACACGCTGAGCACGTATTCGGCGTCACCTTCGTTTTTCGCCGCTTCGAACAGCAGCTTGGTATACGTGGCGATCTGCTCTTTTACGATAAGGCGATTAGTTGGCATGGAAACTGCCCGCCTCGTTTAGATAGCGCTCGATGATCGCGCGATGCTCGTCGTCGTTCAGGTCGTTGGCGACCAGACGCGAGGCGACGTCGACCGACAGGTCGGCCACGGAGTTGCGCAGCTCGTTCATGGCGGTCTGCTTTTCGGCCTCGATGGCGACGCGAGCCTTCTCGATCATGGCAGCTGACTCTTCCTGCGCCTGCTTCGTGATGTCTGCACGAACGGCTTCAGCGGTCTCCTTCGCATCCGCGACGATCTTCGCGGCCTGCGTTTTCGCGTCGGCGAGCTGCTGCTGGTATTCCGCGAGAACGCGCTCGGATTCGATGCGCGCCTCCTCGGATTTCTGCAGCGCCTCGGCGATGGTCTTCTCGCGCTTTTCGAGCATGGCCTCGAACATCGGCCAGCCGAACTTCCACAAGATGATGACGAGAACGATGAAGGCGACGAGCATGGGCAGCGTTTCGATCATATCAGGGATGATGACCGCGACGCCCTCCTTCTGCTCTGCAAACGCGAGCGCAGGGAAAGCAAGCGAGGCGCTGGTGGCGGCGCCGGTCAGCGCAAGCCACGCCTTTGCTTTGTTCGCTCTATTGTTCACTGAGTAACCTCCTTGTTCCTTAACGGATTGACTGCTCCGAAAAGGTCATGCTAGACGATGAACACAAGGACGAAGCCCAGCAGTGCGAGCGCCTCGGCCAGGGCGGCACCAATGATGAAGTTGGTGAACAGGCGGCCGGCGAGTTCGGGCTGGCGGGCGGTACCGACGCAGGCGCCGTAGCAGGCGATGCCGATGCCGATGCCAGGGCCGATTGCGCCCAGGCCGTAGCCGACGAGCTTCAATGCAGCAAGTACGATTGTAGTTTCCACGATTTCCTCCTTTTGCCGTCCCCTCGCTTCCCGCTCGGAGACACCGGTTTTACTATGTCGCATCGGCCGTGGAATTCAACCGAAACAACCAAATGTCAGGCGCCATCGGGGCTGACGCGGGCCCGTTGGCCGAGGCTAACCGTTCGGAACGGCTAACCCCGTAGGGGCGGCACTCGTGCCGCCCGCGGCGCAGGCGCCGAACTAATGCGACGATGTGGCCAGGTTGATGTAAACCGCCGTCAGGATCGTGAACACGTACGCCTGGAGGAAGGCAACCAGCGTTTCCAGCGCGTACATGAAGATCTCGAAGAGCAGCCACAGGATGGAGATGCCGCCGATTGCGCCCGCGCCGTTGATCATGGAAATCAGGAACGTAGACGTGAACAGGGCGAATACGCCAAGAGCCATGTGGCCGGCGAACATGTTACCGTAAAGTCGGACAGCCAGCGTAAGCACGCGGATGACCATCGACACGAACTCGAACACCCAGATGATAGGCACCATGACCGCAGGCAGCCCGGACGGGGCAATCGACTTGATGTAGCCCCAACCGCCGTGGGTCTTGATGCCCCAGTAATTGAAGTACACGAACGCGACTATCGAGAGCGCCCAGTTGATCTGCAGCGAGCCCGTGGCCGCTTTCGCGCCGGGAATCAGGCCGATGAAGTTCGAGACGAGGATGAAGAAGAACAGCGTGGCCAGAAGCGGGATGTGCTTCTTGTAGCCATGGCCGATCGTGCCCTCGCCGATGGAGTTGCGGACCATCTGGTAGCCGTATTCCACCATGTTGACGAACTGGTTGTTCGGCACGAGCGTGAGCCGCTTGCCCACCAGCATGACGACGGCCAGCACGATGATCCACACGAGAATTGCGTAGAGCATGTACTGCGTGATGCCGAAGCCGGTATCGCCGAACGGAATGACGAACGCCGAATCGAACGATGCTTGAAGATGAGGCACTTCCTCGTTCAGCATCGCAATAGGATTAGTTCCTTCCACAGCCTTCCCTTTCCTACTTTTACTTCCTCAGTTGCCTCGTCACGCCGAACGCAACCGCCGCCACGATGAGGCCGCACGCTTCCGCTGCTACGAACGGAACGGCGACGTCTCGCGCAAACATGACGCATACCACAGTGGCGACCGCGAGGATGACCAACGAGAGAAGCACGCCCAGCAAGAGCGCGCCCGCATGCCCGAAATTGCTGGTCGGCGTTGCCTTGCGGGCCAAGTTCATGCCGAAGATGAGCGGCGCGAAACAAGCTACGCCCACCACGATGCCAACCACAATTGCTACGAACATACCTGTGCTAGTACCCCTCCGTGCCGCTGCACGTCGTGACAAACCTAGCTAATGATAACGGACGGCAAACATTTTGGTAACGAGTCTGGATAAAACAAGTGAAAATTCGCGTGAACGGCGATTGGGCGGACACTTCCCGTCAGACGCGAAGTGTCATTTTTCGGGTGGCGCTCGCGGTACCGCACGTCGCCCTCGAAAAATGGCGCTTCGCGTCTGACGGGAAGCGTCACGCGATCAGTCGACGTCGATCACGCGGAAGGGGACGCCGGCCTCCTTAAGCATGCCGAGCGACAGGTCGTCGGGATACGGGTTGGCGTAGATGATCTCGGTGATGCCCGCGTTGATGCACATTTTCGCGCAGGTGATGCACGGCTGGGTGGTGATGTACATCTTCGCACCCGAGATATCGATGCCGTAGCGCGCGGCCTGGATGATGGCGTTCTGCTCCGCGTGCAAGCCGCGGCAGATCTCCTGGCGCTGGCCGGACGGCACGCCGAGCTTCTCGCGCAAACACCCCACTTCGGAGCAGTGGTCCATCCCGCGCGGCACGCCGTTGTAGCCGGTGGCCAGGATGCGGTTCTCCTTCACGATGACCGCCCCAACCGCGCGGCGCAGGCACGTGGTGCGCGTGGAAACCTGCTTCGCGAGCGTTGCGAAATACTCGTCCCATGATGGCCTGGTGTCTGCTATGGCGCCTCCTTCGACGATGCAGGTGCGCTAGAGCCGCCCCTGCTCGATGTCTGCGATCTTGCTCACGCGACCCGCGTGGCGGCCGCCGCCGAACTCGGTCTCGAGAAACGCCTTCACGATGGCGCGGTTCACCTCGTCGCTGACGAAGCGCCCCGACACCGTGACGACGTTCGCGTCGTTGTGCTCGCGCGCAAGCGCAGTGAACTCGGGGCTCGTGACGTTGGCGGCGCGGATGCCGGCCACCTTGTTCGCGGCGACGGCCATGCCGATGCCGGTGCCGCACACGAGCACGCCGCGGTCGGCTGCGCCTTCGGCCACGTCGCGCGCCACCGCGACGGCGAAGTCGGGATAATCGACCCGGTCTGCGCTTTGGGGTCCGCGATCTTCGACGTCGTACCCGAGCGAGCGGATGTAGTCGACGAGCAGCTGCTTCTCTTCGAAACCGGCGTGGTCGCTTGCGATGCTGATCTTCACGGTGCCCCCTTGCCCTCGGTTGCGCCCATGGTAAACGCTGCCCGACCGTTTCGCGCGACGGCGCAGCAACTTAACCGTTTTTTACAGAACTCGCGAGCAGGGATGGTAAAGTACAGGGTTAACGCCCGCACGGCAAAACAAGGAGCACATATGAATTACGATTTCATCCGCGAGACCGACCCCGATATCTATTATGTGATGGAAAACGAGCTCGAGCGCCAGCGCGACCACGTTGAGCTCATCGCGTCGGAGAACTTCACGAGCGAAGCGGTCATGGAAGCCATGGGCAGCCACCTGACCAACAAGTATGCCGAAGGGTATCCCGCGGCGCGCTTCTACGGCGGCTGCGAGAACGTCGACCACATCGAGAAGATCGCCATCAGGCGTGCGAAGTCGCTGTACAAGGCCGAATACGCCAACGTGCAGCCGCATGCCGGCTCGCAGGCGAACGTGGCGGTGTACACCGCGCTGCTTCAGCCGGGCGACACCATCTTGGGCATGAGCCTGGATGCAGGCGGCCACCTCACGCACGGTTCGCGCGCTTCGATCACCGGGCGCTACTGGAATTCGGTCTCGTACGGCGTCGACCCCGATACCGAGATGATCGATTACGACGACGTGCTGAAGAAGGCCAAGGAATGCACGCCGCAGATCATCGTGGCGGGCGCGAGCGCTTACCCGCGCTTCATCGACTGGGCGAAGTTCCGCGAGATCGCCGACGAGGTGGGCGCCTACTTCATGGTGGACATCGCGCACATCGGCGGGCTGGTCGCCGCGGGCGTGCACCCGTCGCCGGTGCCCTACGCCGACGTGGTCACGTCGACCACGCACAAAACGTTGCGCGGACCGCGCGGCGCCATCATCCTGTGCAAGGAGGAACTCGGCAAGCGCATCGACCATGCGGTGTTCCCGGGTACCCAAGGCGGCCCGCTCATGCACGTGATCGCCGCGAAGGCCATCTGCCTGCGCGAGGCCATGCTGCCCGGGTTCAAGGAATATCAGAGCCAGATCGTGAAGAACGCGGCCGTGCTGGCGAAAACGCTCATGGACGGAGGCGTGCGTCTGACGACCGGCGGCACCGACAACCACCTCATGCTGGCCGACGTCTCGTCGAAGAACCGCACCGGCCTTGAGGTACAGCAGCTGCTCGACAAGGCCAACATCACGGCCAACAAGAACGCGATTCCCTTCGACCCGCTGCCCCGCGCCGAGACGAGCGGAGTGCGCTTCGGCACTCCCGCCATCACGACGCGCGGCTTGAAAGAAGCCGAAACCGAGCAGATCGGCAAGTGGATCCTGGAAATCCTCGAACAGGGCGAAGACGTGGTCGACGACATCCGCAAGCAGGTCATCGACCTGTGCGCCAAGCACCCGCTCTACCCGCACCTGTAAAAGCTCGGCGCGCGGTGTGTGGCACTTCCCGTCAGACACGAAGTGTCACGCCGTCGTTTATTCGGTTTTGGTGCGCTCGACGGCTTCCTTCCAGCCGGCGAGGCGCGCAGCCAATCGCTCGTTGGTTTCGTCGGGAAGGTAGGTCGTATCGCTCGCACGAAGAGCGCGCAGATCGTCGAGCGAACCCCAGAAACCGGTCGCCAGCCCCGCAAGGTAGGCGGCGCCGAGCGCAGTGGTCTCCACGTTGCTCGGACGGCGGAGCGGCTTTTCCAAAATGTCGCTCTGGAACTGCATGAGGAAATTGTTCGCCGACGCGCCGCCGTCGACGTTGAGCACCTTCAGCGGCATGCCCGCATCAGCTTCCATGGCGCCGACCAGGTCGTATACCTGAAACGCGAGCGCCTCGAGCGCCGCGCGCACGATGTGCGCCGACGTCGTTCCGCGCGTGAGGCCGTAAATCGCACCGCGCGCCTCGGAGTCCCAATACGGCGCGCCGAGCCCCGTGAAGGCCGGCACGATGTACACGCCGTCGCAGCTGTCCACGGAAAGCGCGATTTCCTCGGTCTCAGCGGCTTCCTTGATCAGCCCGAGCCCGTCGCGAATCCACTGAACGAGCGCGCCGCCCATGAAGACGCTGCCCTCGATCGCGTAATTCGGCCCTTCACCCGGCGCGCTCGCTGCCACAGTGGTGACCAGGCCTTTTTTCGAAAGTGGCGCATCGGAGCCGGTGTTCATGAGCAGGAAGCAACCCGTGCCGTAGGTGTTCTTCGCCTGGCCGGGTTCGAAGCAGCACTGGCCGAACAACGCGCTTTGCTGGTCGCCGGCCACGCCCCGAATGGGAATGCCGTCCATGATGCCGTCGCGCTGCGTCACGCCGAAATCGCCCGACGAGGGGCGCACTTCGGGCAGCATGCTCATGGGGATGTCGAACAGGTCGCACAGCCATTCGTCCCACTGCATCGTGTGGATGTCGAACAGCATGGTGCGGCTGGCGTTAGTGGGGTCGGTCGCGTGGGCCGCGCCGTCGGTGAGCGCCCAGATAAGCCACGTGTCGATCGTGCCGAACGCGAGTTTGCCCGCCTCCGCCAACTCGCGCGCACCTTCCACGTTGTCGAGCAGCCACTTGATCTTGCTCGCCGAGAAATACGCATCGGGAATGAGGCCCGTCTTGGCGGTGATGGTTTGGCGCACCTGCACGTCCGAGCACAGCGCGTCGACGATCGAAGCGGTGCGGCGGCATTGCCACACGATAGCGTTCGCGATCGGCTCGCCGGTATCGCGGTTCCACACGACCGTGGTCTCGCGCTGGTTCGTGATGCCGATCGAATCGACCTCGTGCGCTTCCACGTTGTTGGCGATGAGCAGCTCGGTCATCGTACCAAGCTGGGCCGATAGGATCTCCAACGGATCGTGCTCGACCCAGCCGGGGTTCGGGTAATACTGCTCGAACTCGCGCTGCGCCACGCCGGCGATGTTGCCCTGCGCGTCGATCAGCACGCTGCGCGCCGACGTCGTTCCCTCATCGAGCGCAATCACGTACTTCCTCATGGCCGTCTCCTATCTACGTTTAACCCCACTTACTGCCAGACCCAAAGTGGGGTATTTTCGAGTGGCGCTTCCTTGGCCACATGTCTTTCTCAAAAATACCCCACTTTGGGTCTGGCAGTAAGTGGGGTAGCGTCATGCTTCAAAGGCGGACGCTGCCTTGGCGCAGGATCGCGAGTTCGGGGGAGGTGGCGTCTACGACGGTGGACGAGATGCCGCTGGCCGGGGCCTCGTCGGGAAGAACGGCACGCACGGCCGACAGGATGCGCTCGTCGACCTGCGCGAGCGTTTGCGGGGCGGGTTGGCCGGCGCGGTTGGCTGACGACGTCGCGAGCGGCCCGACTGAGTGCGCGAGCGCAAGCGCAACCTCGCTCGCGGGCATGCGAAGCCCAATCGTGCCGGTCGGGGCGAACGCACGCGGCACTGCCGCAGAAGCGTTCACGATGATCGTGAGGGCCCCTGGCCAAAAGCGTCGTGCGAGCTCGAAGACCTCGGGTGACACGTCGCGGCCGTACCGTTCGAGGTCGGCCACATCGCCGACGAGCCACGCGACCGGCTTGCCCGCGTCGCGGCGTTTCAGCTCGTAAATCGCCTCGGGACCAGACGCGTGAGCGACGGCCACGCCGAGCCCGTAGACCGTATCGGTCGGAAACACGACCGCACGCCCGGCGCGCAACTCCTCGACCGCTCGGTCGAACACCTCTTCCGCGTTCATCGCGCCTCCCCATAACAGGCCGCCACGGCTTGCGCGACGCGCAGACCGTCGACCGCAGCGCTCATGATGCCGCCCGCATAGCCCGGCCCTTCCCCACACGGGAAGATGCCGATATCGTCGAACACGGCCTCGTTTCCGGGAGGCGCCCCATGCCCGCGCTCGGCGTCGCGCGGGCGTACCTTGCGCTTCACGATACGGCGCTTCGCCTGCAAGGTGTCGTCGTCGCGCAGAATGCGCACCGGGCTCGAGCTGCGCGTCTCCACGCCGGTCATGACCGCGCCGGGATCGGCGAACCCACGCAGTTTGCGGTCGAGCACGGGCAACGCCTCGGCAAGCGAATCGGCGACGAAATCGGGAAGGATTTCGCGCAAGTCGCACCACACGACCCCGCGCGCGTAACTCGGACGCACGGTCTTCGAAGGGTTGCCCGCCGTATCGCCGAGCAAATCGCTCACCGTTTGCGCGGGTGCCTGCCACGGCTGGCCGCCGCATTCGACCGCCTCGCCGTACGCGGCCTGCTCGATGCGACGCTGGAACACGGTGCCCGCCAGCGGATCGGAGCTCTTGAAGTCGTCGGGCGTCACGCCCACGAGCAGTGCGGCGTTCGCGTTTTCGCCATCGCGCGCGAAGCGGCTCATGCCGTTCACGACCACGCCGAACTCTTCGCTGGCAGCCGCCACGACCTCGCCGCCGGGGCACATGCAAAACGTATACACGCTGCGGCCGCTCGGCAGGTGGGCGACCATCTTGTAATCGGCGGCCCCGAGCGCCGGATGCCCCGCCGCGCGCCCGTACTGCGCGCGGTCGATTTCGCGCTGCAAGTGCTCGATGCGCACGCCGACCGAAAACGCCTTGGGCTCCATCGCCACGTTCGCGCGCTGCAACATGCGGAAGGTGTCGCGCGCCGAATGTCCGCATGCGAGCACGAGCGTGTTGCAAGAAACCGGCTCGGGCACGCCTTCGAGCGCAATCGTGCTCAGACGGCCTGCCTCGTCGAATGCGACGTCGGCAAGCTTCGCGTGGAAGCGCACTTCGCCGCCCGCCTCTTCGATCTGCGCGCGCATGCGCCGCACGACCTCGACCAGCTTGTCGGTGCCGATGTGCGGTTTGGCCTGCCAGAGGATCTCGTCGGGCGCGCCGGCGTCGACGAACCATTGAAGCACGTGGCGCGCAAGCGGGCTTTTCGTGCCCGTGGTCAGCTTGCCATCGGAGAACGTGCCCGCGCCGCCCTCGCCGAACTGCACGTTGGT
>JAFUBE010000044.1 GCA_017460365.1 Eggerthellaceae bacterium | reverse complement strand
CGCTCACTGACGTGGACGGGGCCGCGTTGCGTCCGCTATGTGCTGCGGTTACGCCTCGGGCGGTGCATCCGGGATGGCGTCGAAGTCGAGCAAGATGCGCTCCCACCCTTCCCGTTCGGGCGTTCCGGGCGCTCCCAGAAGGTCGAGCATGGCGATCTGCGCTGCGGGCGGCATGGCCTCGAAATCAGAGCGCATGGCCGCATCGACTGCGGCGGTGCTGGCTTCCATGCCCTCGCAGATCGCCCGCTTCTCTTCTAGGGTGTAGGATTCGGGCGAACCCAGGCACACGTCGGCGCGGAAGTAGGCGAGCTCGTGTTCTTCAATTAGTTGATTCCATTTGGCGATCGAAGTCATGGTCGTGGTCCTTTCACTTGCGGATGCGCGCTGTATCCGGGCGTTTTCGCCTGTTCTTGCATGCAAGAAAACGTGCAAGAACGATGCTGATTCAATCATTGAGAATGGTTGAGCATCATGGAGTGAAAAGCGCTGTTGACCTGGTGCATCAAGGTGAATCATGGAGCATGGTTGAACCCCTGATAAGACCCCGGAGGTCGTTGGTTCAAATCCAGCCCCCGCGACCAAATTCTCGCAGGCCCTTTGGGGCCTGTTTTCGTATGTGTCGACTACGGCTGCGGACTGCGGTGCGCAAGGGGCGGATGAGGAAGCTCTCGTACGAGCGGCTGGCGAACCTTCGGGAGATCGTGATTGATTCCGAGCGTTGCCCGCTCGCCTTCGCCGAGTTCGTCAACAAGGAGTACCTGCGCGACCGCGACGGCAACTGGCTCGACGAGATACCTGACGGGCAGGACCATTCAATCGACGCTATCCGCTATGCCATGATGGACGACCTTCTACGAGGCTAGGCGTCCTTCTCGGCACCTTCGCCACGAAACTCGTACCAGAGCTTGTCGAACGTGGCGTCTCCCACGGTGAGCGCGTCCTTCTCGGTCTTCACCTTCACCATGCCCGCTTTCTCCATCGCGCGGCGGGAGCCGATGTTGTCGGACGCGCACCAGGCGGCGATGGTGGCGACCTTCTCTTCCTCTGCAAGGTAATGGAGCACGGCGGCAAGCGCCTCGGTGGCGAAACCCTTTCCCCATGAAGCCTTCTCTATGCTCATGCCGATCTCGATCGCGTTCTTCTCGGCGTCGAAATCGTACGCGCCTATGGTCCCGACGAGCCTTCCGCCATGCTCGATGGCCCAGGCGTAGGAACGTGGCTCGTCGTAGCCGGCGATGAGTTCGGCGACGGTCTTCTCGGCCATGTCCAGAGACTCGTAGGGGTTCCAGCCCGAGTACTCGAACATGGCCGGGTCTTTTCCGAAGCCCTCGTGCAGCGGCTTCGCGTCGGCCTCTACATGCCTGCGCAGCAGCAGGCGCGCAGTTCTCATCTCCTTGGTGCCGAGCACTTTCCCCACCTTCTCTTTCCAAAAGCTCTTCTCGGCATTTTAGGGCACAGGCGAGGTTGTGACGGTGCTGGACACTTCATCACGATGATTACGGCGGCTGATGGAGGTCTTCTCATGAGCTTGAATTCGATGGACGAGTACTGGGTGCCGGAGCACGTGAAAGGCTATCTTCGCGGGTTAGGGTTTGTTCTTCCTCTTGATGACATGGAGCCCTGGATACGGTCGTGGGACGACTGGATGGGGGCTCGTGGGGACTTCTACGACTACCGCGATTATGTTGGTAGCTACGATATGTTGCGGACGGCGCGTTCCCCCTCGTGGCGCTAGCGGTCATCCTTGATTACGCAACATAACATGATGCACGACAATCTACCCGTTCGTTCCAACTGCCAGGAGAGAATGAAGGAATGTGATTGTCGTGACTGTTGTCAAAGATACCACAAGGGCGGCCGATGCCGTGATAGTCGCGTTGGAGGAGCGCGGCCGCAAGCCCAAGACGATTGCGCCGTACCGACGAACCTACAGGAGCCTAATCGCGCACCTCGAGAGCTTCGGCGCCGACAGCGTGCCTGATGAGGGCGATTGCCTCGAGTTTCTCAACGGGGCCGCGGGAACCGCGCTCACGTCGTTGTTCGCCCCGACCGACTCGAACAAGGCGAGGGAGATGAGGCGGCCCCTCGCCTTGCTGGCCAAGATGCTGCGCGATGGCGAGGTCGACGTCACGGCGGACGCCGACCTCGTGCGGTGGAGATGCCCTGCGCGCTTCGCCGCAGCCTACAATGGCTACATGGCCGACTGCGCGCAGAGGGGCAACGCGCCGGCCACCATCCAGACGAAGCGGGATGCCGTCAGAGGCCTCTTCGATTACCTCGAGGAGTCCGGGGTGGGGAGCCTCGACTCGATGACGAGCCGGGACCTGGCCGGCTACGTCTTCCGCAACAAGGCGCACAAGCGCAAGACCGTCGCCCCCACGGTCTGCCACCTGAGGGACCTGCTCGCCTGAGGAAGCCGCCAGGGTGCTCCTTGGGGCGAGCTCGCCTCATCCCTGCCCAAGGTGAAGGTCGTGCGCAACGAGGCCCTGCCGTACCTATGGAGCCCGGACGAGGTCCGCGCAGTGCTCGCCGCCATAGACCGCAGCAGCTCCATCGGCAAGCGCGACTACGCCATGATCCTGCTCGTGGCGCGGCTCGGCCTGCGCACGACCGACCTGCTCATGCTCGACTTCTCCTCGATAGACTGGCGCGCGAGGACGCTGACCGTGGTCCAGCACAAGACGGGCGTACCGCTGAAGCTGCCCCTGCTCGACGACGTGGGGTGGGCGATCGTCGACTACCTGCGCAACGGGCGGCCCGAGACCGCGAGCAAGCTGGTGTTCGTGAAGCACCGCCACCCCTTCGACGAGCTGGGCGCCACGGGGGCCGTAAACTGCAGGCTCTACAGGTACGCGGCGATGGCGGGCATCGAGTTCCCGCCGGGCAGGCCGCACAGCATGCACTCCTTCCGCAGCTCCCTGGCCCGCGCCATGGTGGGATGCGGGACGCCCTTGCCGGCCGTCTCCCAAGTCCTCGGGCACACCGACGCCAAGACGACCATGGACTATTATCTCAGGCTTGATGCCGGTGCCCTTCGCGAGTGCGCCCTGGACGTCGAGGACGTGATCGGGGGTGGCGTCGTCGACTAGGCTCACCGTTGACGAGGCCGTGGCGCAGATGGCGGCGGAGAAGCGCTCGGCCGGGTTCAGCTGGGAGGTTCCGGAGCGGGCTCTCCGCCAGTTCGCCGACCATTGCCGCAGGAGCGGGGCGGAGAGCGCCGCGCTTACCAAGGAGGTCGTCGACGACTTCCTGCACCTGTCGCATTGCCGCGCGCTGACCGTCCAGCGCAACGAGCGGGTGCTCCGCGCCCTGGGCGAGTGGCTGAGGGATAGGGGCGTCAGGGCCTATGTCTGCCCTGTGGCGACGAAGGTAAAGGTCGGGAACCCGCAGCCGTGCATTTTCACGGACGACGAGCTGAGGCGGTTCTTCGGGGCCGTGGACAGCCCGCCCATATCCGCATCCTCGAGCTCCTGCCTTGTTGACCCGGTGCTGTTTCGCATGCTGTACGGGACCGGCGTCAGGGTGTCGGAGGCGCTGGGCGTGACGCTCGCCGACGTCGGCGAGGGCTGCTCGCATGCCGTGGTCCGCTGCGGCAAGAACGGCAAGGAGCGCCTCGTGCCGCTGAGCCCCTCCCTCGCGGGCGCGGTGGGCCGCTACATGATCGACGCCCATGCCGACCACGACCCGTCGCGCTACCCGTTCTACGCCCGCGACCCCTTGAAGCGGATGGCAACCAGCCAGGTCTACCTGCGGTTCAGGCAGCACCTCGCCGCCGCCGGCATACCGCACTTCCGGGGAGGCCCCTGCGTCCACTCCTAAAGTGGCAGATTTCTTTGGACAGCTAAAACAGGGTTCAAAGAGAGACCTGTTTGCTTCAGGGGTTGACCTCCAACCCCTTCTTTCCAAATAATACCATCATGCCGCCAGGCTCATCCCCTTGTCTTCCGGGAAATCGACCGCGTTCAATCCGCTGAAGTACCACTCCGCCGGCGTCGCGTAGTCGAGCGACGAGTGGACCCTCCTGAAGTTGTACTTCTCCGCGTACTCGGCTATGACGTGGCGGAGCCCCCTCATGTTCCTGTGCTCCGTCTGGTAGATGCAATCATGCTTCAAATCCCTGAACCGCCTCTCGATGTACGCGCTGTCGGCCCAGCGGCGCGCGCCGTCTATCGATTGCCGTATGTCGTGCCTGGCCAGGCAGTCGATGTAGCATTGCGCGGTGTAAGTCGACCCTTGGTCTGAGTTGCTCATGGCGGGGCAGCCGCGCCGCTCCACCGTGGCTTCCATGCAGATGACGGCCTCCGCCGCCTCGATGGCGTCGTGCAGCCTCCAGCCCACGACGAAGCGGCTGAAAGGGTCGATTATCGCCGACAGGCAGACGTGGCCGCGCCCGAGCGGCACGTACGTTATGTCGGTCGCCCGCACCCGGTTGGGGTGCCGTACGGGCAGGCCGCGCAGCAGGTGCGGGATCTCCGGGTGGCTCTTCGCCGGCGCGGACGTCTTCGGCTGCGGGGCCGTAGAGCGGGTCCCCATGTGCTCCATCAGGCGCGCCACGTGGTGCCGCCCGAACCTTACCCCGTTCCTGGCCAGGTTGTTCATGTGCGAGCGCGCCCCGTAGTAGGAGTTCTCCGCGTGCGCCGCGTCCATGATCCTCATCGCGCGCTCCTCCTCTTCGGTGAAGCCCTCCGGCTTGGCTTCGGCGTAGTAGCTCGAGCGCGGGACGCCCAAAAGCTCGCACTGCCTTTTCACGGTTGTGTCCGGGTTCTCCCCGTCAACCAGCGCCTTCTTAGATTCCAAGCTCGTCGAGCTTCTCGTGAAGGCGTCGTTGAAGGCAATCGCGTTCCACGGTCAGCTGGCCGATGGTGCGATTCAGGTCGTCGACCTCCTCTTCGTGCTTCTCCCGGGCCTCCCGGCCCTTCTTGATCTCCTGCTCCTGGGCGAACACGACCGCCGCGTCGTCGAAGAGCTGCTTGCGCCAACCTGATATCATGTTGGCGTTCAGACGATGCCGCGCGGCGACCGCGCCCACGCTGTCGTCGCCCTCGACGAGCTCTCGGACGATTTTCGCCTTGAACTCCGGCGGATAGACTTTCGTCTTGGTCATGACAGACCCCCTTCTGTGCATATCGGCACATTGTACGGGGTCTCTCTTTGAAGCGCTAATTAGCTGTCCAGGAAATCGGGGCCACTATAGGGCTCCCAGCGGCGCATCTACTCGCACGGGTCGTCCAGGACGTCGATGTCGTGGTCGGACGAGGAGACGACCAGCAGGAGCGACGAGCCCTCCAGAGAGAGGGCCGAACCCCAGAGGATGTTGAAGGAGGAGAGATAGCATGAAGATGAAACTGCTCTACGACGACTTCCGCATCGAGGTTTTCGACACCAACGAGCTGACCGAGAAGAAGGCCCTCGAGGACAGGAACCTGCTGACGAACTACGAGCTGCGAATGGACCAGATCGACGGCGACAGGCTCTGGCTGGAGATGTTCTGGAACGACGCCTCGGCCAACGTCAAATCGGACAATCCCGACGGCCCCATGCCGACTGCCCGGAGGACGAACGGCTGGCGGTTCCTGCTGGCAGACCCGGAGGACATGAAGCGCCTCATGGCGGTCTACTTCGACGACAAGCTCGTCATGTGGCAAGGGTCGAAACCACGGACAT
>JAFUBE010000379.1 GCA_017460365.1 Eggerthellaceae bacterium | reverse complement strand
TCTCCCCGCGAAAGTGACAGATCGTGTCTGACGTGAAGCGGCACACTGGCAGCAGAACCCTTTGCCTATGCGGGATCAGCCGTGTTCAGGCTCAGGATGCACGCCTGCAACTGTTTGACGAGCTCGTCACTGATGGGCTCGTCATGGGTTTCGTCGAGTTGCAAGCACCGCCTGATGAAAGCTTCGCGCTCGGGGCTGAGCATGCCCATTTCGCGCGCTGCGTCGAAGCCCTTTTCGATGTCGTTCGATTTAGCAGCGCGCCTCAGGTGCAAAATCACTAGATTGCACGTGCCGTGAAAGCGGTCTTCCAAGCTCACTACTGCCATAATCCCCTCCGTTGGTCGTTAAGCCATTGTAGCCGACTGTGCGAATACGATATACTCGACAAGTTATGAAAACGGTCGGCTATATGGGGATGTGCCGCCGCGATTCAGAAGGGGATGATAATGAAACCGTACAAGACAGTTATCTACAGCTTTTTGCTCGGCGGTCTGTTCGCGCTGATTGCGCAGGGGCTTTTCGGCTTCTGGAACGCAGCGCTCACCGGCACCGCCATGGAGTTTTTCAAGGGTGGCGCGGTTCTCGTGAGCCTCGGCGTCATCGGCTTCATTTTGGGCGGGTTCGCGATTTACCAATACTTCGAGGAATGGGCGACGTTCGGCGCGCTGTTCCCGTTCGCGGGTTTCGCGATGGCCGTCGGCATGAAGATGGTCGTGCCGTGGACCAAGGGCGAGAGCTTGGGAAAGTCCATTTGGCCTGGAGCGTGGTTAGTCATATGGTTTAACGCGGTCGGCGCGGTCGTGTGCATCGCCATGGGCTATGTCGCCGGCATGCTCGGCTGGGTTCCGCCTGAGACTCCTGCAGCCATCATCACCTCCACCGACCCGCTCGTGTCGCTGACCATCGGCGCGCGCGCGTTCGTCGGCGGCGGCCTCATCTGCGCCGTGTTCCAAATCATTTGGCTTCTCGTGAAATCGGCCGTTCCCAAGGCGAAGCACGTGTGGATTCTGATGGGCGGCTGGATGTGCGGCGCCATCTTCTGCCTGCCGGGCCTCTCCCAGCGGCTCGCCAGTCAGTTCGGCCAGGGCTTCTCGTGCCTGATCCCCGTCGGCGGCTATAACATGTTCAACACGGGTTACGACCTCTTCCTGGGCGGCCAGCACGCCATGACAGGCCTGATTCACCTCGGCTCGTTCCTGCTGGCGGTGCTCGGGCTGTTCTTCACCGGCCTCGGCACGTTCATCGTGTGGAATGCGAAGTTCGGCCGCAAGCCGCTCTCGCAAGTTCACCTGGAGAAGGCAGAGCATGCCCTCGAGGAAGCCAAGGGCGCTCAGCACTAAGCTTGCGCACCAACGTTTTATGGGGCTGTAACGTTAAAGGCGTTGCAGCCCTTTTGCATGTTCGAACCCAATGCGCGCCCCGCGCTTGCAGGTGAACTGCACCTGAAAAAGAGGTAAACTTCATAGAGGGGGACCGTGGCGCCGCAAGGGGGTGCTGTAAGCCTTGATCGAGCCGAACTTCCAATCGATCGTTATCACGAACGCCGTAGGATTGGTATTGCTCGCCAGTTTGCTCGCTTCTAGCTACATGACGCGCAGGCGCCGCCATCTCGACGATCGCATGTTCACGGCAATGGTTCTCGTCACTGCTGGAGCCTGCATTCTCGAGCCGGTTACCTGGTTCGTCGATGGCAACGCGGAGCCATGGGCTTTCGCGTTGAACTACCTTGGCAACACGTACTGCTACATCGGCTCGTGCCTCATGCCTTACCTGTGGGTGATTTACGTCGATGTACGGCTCCATAAAGGGTCGAACCGCGTCGTGAACTGGCATCCGATTGCAGGTATCCCAGTGCTTCTGCTCGCGATTCTAAACGTGGGCAATCTCTTCGGCCATTACATGTTCACTATCAGCGATGCGAACGTGTACAGCCGTTTACCTCTTTCGTACCTCAACTACATCGTCATGTTCGCGCTGTTCTTCTACAGCGTGTGGCTGAAGCACGACTATCAGCGCAAGCATGGTCACGTGTCGTTCTTTCCCATGTGGATGTTCCTTGCACCCATTTTCGTGGGTGCCGGCGTGCAGGCTGCGCTATACGGCGTGTCGATTGCCTGGCCTTGCGTATGCATCGGTCTCGTAAGCATTCACATGAGCTTGCAAAACGAGCTATCTTACGTAGATCCGCTGACGAACCTGTACAATCGCACGTATTTCGATGCAGTGCTGCAAGCGCGAGGCCGAAGCGGCGAGCGATTCAGCGGCATCATGGTCGACGTCGACTTCTTCAAGGACATCAACGACACGTATGGCCATTCGGTAGGCGACGAGGCGCTCGCGGAAACAGCGCATCTGCTCGTCGACGCCGTGCCGGAAAATGCGCTTGTGATTCGCTTCGCGGGCGACGAGTTCATAGTCTTGCTTCCCGGTGACGAGAGGGAAAGTGCCGAGAGCGTGGTTAACGCGATAGAGGAATCTTTCGCCACTTTCAACGCAAAAGCGGGCAAGCCTTACCGGCTTTCGCTCTCGATGGGCGCAAGCGAGTTCGATCCAGGTGCTGACACGGTCGATAACTTCCTCCGTCGCATCGACGAGCGCATGTACGATCAGAAGCGCCTGCACCACACGGCACGAGGGGTTTCAGGAAAGGCTTTAGCGGTTGCTCGGTAGCCGCCAGCGGGATCTTACGAGTCGATGCTACGATTCAGCTAGACGATATGACCCGAACCGAGGGACCGGAACCCATTCCTGGCTGAGGTCTTGAAGGAGGCCTCCCGTGGGTCAGAATGGTTCCGTTCCCTCGGTTCGGGTCATATCGTCTAGCACGAGCCCGACTTCCTGCAAGTAGGCGCCTTCTCCGTCCTGCTGGAGCACGTTGAACGACGTGCACACGTCGGCACCCGCATCGCGCACCTTGCCCGCGAACCGCATCGGGAAGCAGGTAGAGCCTTCGTGGTCGAGGTTCATGTAGTCCATGCACCCTGCCGAAATGAGCGCCTTCTTCGCGAGTTCCCGGTCTTCGCCGAACACTTTCGCCGTTTTCAGGAAGAAATCGCCCCTGTCGAAACGGTAGCACGGGTGTATTCTCGCGCCCCGCTCGTTGCGCTGGCGCATCTCGGAGCGGTGCTTGTTGTCGAGCGAGCAGTAGTGCATGCCGAAGGGCGCATGCTGCTCGATTCCGTACAGCATCAGCTCGAGGCACAGCTCTTCGCTGCCAGCAACGGGCAGACCGCCGGAATACCCGTAGTCGTACATCACGTCGAAGGGAGGGTTGCGGATTTCGAAACCACGCGCCGCGAACTCGTCCCAGCTATGGAACGGGAAGCAGAATTCGAGCAGGTTTATTCCGTCGATGCCGATTTCAGCCCAGCGGTCGAACAGCTCGCGCATGCGGCCACCGGTTCCAGGGATGATAGGCATTTCCACCATGACATCGGGAATATAGCGCTTGGCAAGCTGCATCGCTTGAAGCACGCGCTCCTGGCGCTCGGGCTCGTCGTCTTGCTTCACGCTGAAGCGTATCTCGCGCAAACCGGCGTCACGGAGCCGCGCCGCCCCTTCCTCGGTCAGCAGATCTCCCGAAGTGTACATGCGGAGATGGGCATCGGGATACGCCTCGCGTGCCCGTTCGAGAAACTCGACCGATTCATCAAGCACCAAAAGCGGTTCGCCGCCAGTGAGCCCGATTGCCGCAAGGCCGTCGAACTGCTCGAGCGAATCGGCGAGCCCCTGTTCCCACGGACACCCTTCGCGAACGAACTTGTCGTAATCGGCCACGTTGTAATTGAAGCAGAAATAGCAGTCGCGGTGGCATTTGAAGGTGGTCGAGAACGTCTCCGACCCGCCCGTTCCCGTGCATTCCACGCATGCCTTCGATTGCCAACCGTACACGATGGAGGCTCCGGCGTTCTTGAATTCCGCGCCGGCTTTGCGCAGCTCGTCGCGCAACTGCTGAATTCGAGCGTCGTTCGCTCCTTCCTCTGCGAACACGATGCCGTGCTCTTCGAGCGCCGCAATGTAGCGCTTGCGCACGTCGTCGTATTCGCTCAGAGCTTGTTTCAGCAGATCGTTAGCCATGACGCCCTCCCTGATATTGCGTATCGCCTAATGCTACTATAGGAACGTTCCAAGTTCAAAAGAGCTAATTGCGCGCAAGTACGGCGGGAGGGATACATGAAACGGGGAATCGTCATCGCGAACACGGGCTCGCCAGCGAGTCCTGACCCGAAAGACGTTGCCGTTTACCTCGAGCAGTTCTTGAGCAACCCGCGCATCGTGCCCATGAACCCGTTTGTGTGGAAGCAGATACTCAAGCGGGCAATCTTGCCGAAGCGTTCGGTCGCTTCAGGAGCGAAATACGCCACCATCTGGACCGATGGTGGCTTCCAGTTCATAAACGACCATATCGAGCTCGCTAGAAAGCTTGAACGCTCGTTTGCGGAGGACGGCGGAGACGTGCTCGTGCGAGCCGCAATGAGTTTCGGAGAGCCTTCGGTTCCCTCGGTTCTACACGAGCTGAGCGATGCGGGATGCGACAAGATCACCGTTTTGCCGCTCTATCCGCAAAGCGCTTTCAGTCAGGCGTACATCGTGGCCGATGCCGTAGCCGCCTGGGTCGAGGAATCGAAATGGAGCGGCAATCTTGAAGTGCTTGGCGACTATAGCGAAAACATCGCGTACTTGTCGGCGATGGCCGATGCTATCCGCAATTCAGACTTCGACCCCGTCTCGGGCGATCGGCTCTTGATGAGCTTCCATTCCATCCCGCATAAAGACGTGGATGACGGGGATACCTACGAAGCTACGGTGCACAAGACATGCGCATGGCTTGCCCGCGAGATCGGCATTCGGGACGGCCAATGGGCCACGGGTTTCCAAAGCAGGTTCGACAACGACCGGAAATGGGTCGGCCCGTTTGCTCACGAGATTTTCGAACAATGGCACGGAGAGGGCTTTGCAGGCCGCTTGTTTTGCGTCTGCCCGAACTTCTCGGTCGACTGCCTCGAAACGTACTACGACATCGAGGTCGAAATGAAGCAAGCGTGGCTCGAGCACAAAAAGCAGGCTGGGCAAGAGATTCGCGACGACTCGTTCGTCTACATCCCATGCCTCGGACCGAGCGATGCCCACGTGAAAGTGATCCGTGACGTTCTCGCACATCCTGCGAACTACATCGCATAATGCGCCCCGCCTCCCGCCGGCCCGAGCCCGAGCGCCCACCTGCCCCACTTACTGCCAGACCCAAAGTGGGGTAGTTTCTAGAATTTGTGCTTCTT
>JAFUBE010000378.1 GCA_017460365.1 Eggerthellaceae bacterium | reverse complement strand
GGCCTCCCGCGCGTTTCGCTACAACGCGGCGATGATCTTGTCGACCGAGTCTTTCGCGTCGCCGAGGAGCATGTCGGTGTTCTCGTTGAAGAACAGCGGGTTTTGCACGCCGGCGTAACCCGCATTCCCCATCGAGCGCTTGAACACGATGACCTTGCCAGCGTTCCACACGCGCAGCACCGGCATGCCGGCAATCGGCGAATCGGGCTCGGTCTCGGCCGCGGGATTCACGGTGTCGTTCGCGCCGATGACGAGCACGACGTCGACGTCTTCGAAGTCGTCGTTGACCTCGTCCATCTCGTAGACGGCCTCGTAAGGCACTTTCGCCTCGGCCAGAAGCACGTTCATGTGGCCGGGCATGCGGCCGGCAACCGGGTGGATGCCGAACTTCACGTCGACGCCTTCGGAGATGAGCTTGCGCGTGAGGTCGGCGACCGGGAACTGCGCTTGCGCGACCGCCATGCCGTAACCCGGCGTGATCATGACCGTCTTGGCGTCTTTCAGCATCTGCGCGACCTCTTCAGCCGTCGTCTCGGTATGCTCGCCGTAATCGTGGGCCTCGCCCGAACCCTTGCTCGGCGTGTCGCCGAAGCCGCCCAGGATGACGCTCGTGAACGAGCGGTTCATGCCCTGGCACATGATGTAGGAGAGGTACGCGCCCGACGAGCCTACGAGGGCGCCCGTCACGATGAGCAGGTCGTTGCCGAGCGTGAAGCCGGCCATGGCCGCCGCCCACCCGGAGTACGAATTCAGCATGGACACGACGACCGGCATGTCGCCGCCGCCGATGGCGAGCACGAGATGAGCGCCGAGCACGAGCGAGATGACCGTGATCGCTATGAGGTACGGCAGGCCGCCCTCCACGCCCGTCGACATGCCGAACGGCACGATGAGCGCGATGTAGCCGATGATCATGGCGAGGTTCAGCAGGTTGCGGCCGGGAAGCGTGAGCGGCTTGCCCGAAATCTTGGCCGACAGCTTCAGGTTCGCCACGATGGATCCGGTGAACGTGACGCCGCCGATGAAGATTGCCAAGCCCACTTCGCCGAGGTGGTAGATGTTCATCTGCCCATCGAAGTAACCGCCCGGCTCCATGAGAAACGAGTTGAAGCCGACGAGCACGGCAGCTGCGCCCACGAAGCAGTGGAGCAATGCGACGAGCTGCGGCATCTCGGTCATCTGCACGTGGCGCGCCTTGTACACGCCGAACGCGCCGCCGAGTACGATGGCGCAGGCCATGAGCCCCGCCGACACGAGGAGCGCATCTGCATGCAGCAGGGCCACGCCAATCGTCGCGACCAGCGCGATGGCCATGCCCGCGATGCCGAGGAAGTTGCCGCGCTTGGCCGTCTTCTGCTGGGAGAGCCCCGCCAGCGCGAGGATGAAGAGGAGCGCCGCGAGCATGTACGCGACGGTCTGGAAACTTGCTTCCGTCATTATTCGCTGCTCCTTTCGAACATCTTGAGCATTCGGTGCGTCACGAGGAAGCCGCCGAATATGTTGATGGCCGCGATGGCGATGGCGATGGTGGCCATCACGAGAACCGCGATGTCACCGCTCGACGCCACCTGGAGCAGCGCGCCGACGATGATGATGCCCGAGATGGCGTTCGTCACCGACATGAGCGGCGTGTGCAGCGTGTGCGTGACGTTCGTGATCACGTAGAAGCCGATGACGCACGCGAGCACGAACACGAAGAAGTGCCCGGTCATGGAGGGCGGAGCAGCCACGACGAGCGCGACAGCCACCAAACCCAGGAGCGCCTTCCACCACAGGCCGCGCAGCTTCTTCGAGTCCTCGGAGGTGTCGTGGATGAGGTTGTCTTCCTGTTCCTCTTGCGCGGGCGCGGGGGCAGGCGCAGCCGAAACCTTCACCTCGGGAGGCGGCCACATGCCCTCGCCGCCACGCGTGACCGTGATGCCGCGCTGCACCTCGTCGTCGAGGTCGAGCGCGAGCACGCCGTCTTTCGCCTTGGTGGCCAGCTTCAGGAAGTTCACGATGTTCTGCCCGTAGAGCTGCGACGCCTGGCCGGGCAGGCGGCTCGGCAGGTCGTTGTAGCCGATAATGGTCACGCCGTTTTCGGTGCGCACGACCTCGCCGACCTTCGACAGCTCGCAGTTGCCGCCGAGTTCGCTCGCGCCCATGTCGACGATGACCGAACCGGGCTTCATGCCCGCGACGGCTTCGGCGGTGATGAGCAGCGGCGCCGGACGGCCGGGTACGGCTGCGGTCGTGATGACGATGTCGTTTTTCGCACATTGCTCGGTGTAGACCGCGAGCGTGAGCTTCTGCTGCTCCTCGTCGAGCGCCTTGGCGTAGCCGTCGGCGCTTTCCTGCTTCACGGGAATCTCGACGAACGTGCCGCCGAGCGACTCGACCTGGTCGGCCACTTCGGGGCGAACGTCGGTCGCGGACACGACCGCGCCCATGCTGCCCGCCGTGCCGATGGCGGCCAAGCCCGCCACGCCCACGCCGATAACATAGACGCGCGCCGGCTGGGTCTTGCCGGCGGCCGTGATCTGGCCGGTGAACGTGCGGCCGAACTCGTTGGCCGCCTCGATAACGGCGCGGTAGCCCGCCACGTTCATCATCGACGAGCGCACGTCGAGCGACTGGGCGCGCGATATGCGCGGTACGGCGTCCATCGCGAGCGCCGTGATGCCCATCTGCTCGAACGTGGCGATGTCGTCGGGCGAGCCCCACGGGTTCATGCGCGCGATGAGCGTGGCGCCCCTCTTCACGAGCGCGAGCTCTTCTGCCGGCGGCGTGTCGAGGCAGCAGACGATGTCGGCGCCCCACGCCTCTTCCTTAGG
>JAFUBE010000377.1 GCA_017460365.1 Eggerthellaceae bacterium | reverse complement strand
TGCGAGGGTGTGACACTTCTCGTCAGACACGATCTGTCACTTTCGCGGGGAGATTCGCGGTGCAGTAGGTCTCCCCGCGAAAGTGACAGATCGTGTCTGACGAGAAGTGTCACACAGCGTTGGGGGTCAAGCCCCGTTTCCATGCTCGACCGCGTAAACGATCGTGCGGCCGTTGTCCTGGCCGTAGCTGCAGCAGACGAACTCGAAGGCCTTGGCCACCCTGCCGGGCAGCGGCCCGGTGGCCGATGCAGCGGCGCGCTCCGATGCCAGGTACGCTTCGAGGTCACCCGGGGCCGGAAAGTCGATGCGGGGGTAGTGGTTCCAGGCGGACACCTCAAGCGCCGCGACGGCGCCGAGCCGGTGGTTACGGGCGGGTGTGAGGAACAGGATCTCGCGGTGTGCGTCGAAGTAGGCCTGGTCGGTGAAACCCGCGAAGGCGGAGTACATCGTGCCGTCGAGCATGTTGTGCCCGTAGGTGAGCACCATCGGCGAGCCCGTCCCGCTGCATCCCGCGTCGACGTAGGGGCATCCGTGCCCGTTCCATGTGCCGTCGAGCGCGCAGTTAAGGTAGCGCTGGGGGTCGTCGTGACGGGCCTGGACCACCGGGTAGTCGATCGGTGTACCCTCGACGCGGACCCAGCCGACCACATCGGGGTTTACGGCGGTGAGCGCGTCCCAGTCGATCGTGGGGAACGAGTTGCCTTCCTCCTGGGCGGCTGCACTGACGTATTCCGAGTAGTCGCTGGCTGCGAGCTCACCCGCGTACGGGACGAGCAGGCTGCAGGCGAGCGCCAGGCCCGCGGCGACAAGAGCCAGACCGATTGCCGCCGTGGATTTCCGCTTCTTCATCGGGCCCTCTCTTCCAGCTCTTCGGTGATCAGGCGTTTCACGCCTTTCTGGTTTTGGCTGCCCGACTCGCCGCCCTCGCCTCGTTCCCGCACGATGGCTGCAGCAATCGCGGCGATGGCATCTACGGGCGTCATGGAGGCCTCGCCGACATGGTCGCGGCTTTCGTCGTGCGCAGCTGCGCTGATAGAAGATTGCGCGTGCCGGTCTCCTTGGGCTTGCCCGTCTGGAGCCGCTCCGCTCGGCGCCTCCACGCGACCGGGAGTCATTTGGCCTTCGCTGAGGCGCCAGCGCGCCGCGTCTGCGAGCTGCGGGCCGATCTGGCCGTTCACGGCGTCGAGCGCATCGCCATGCGTTATGGTCCCGCCGGATGTGGCGGCGACTCGGCCTGCAGTCTCCAATGCGACGCGCCTCGCCAGCTCTGACGCCGATACGATCCTCGCCGCCTCGTCGGCGAACTCTCGCGTTGTGCCGCCGTCCCGCGCGGCAGCGGCGTAGATCTCGCGGAGCCTGGCCGCATCTTCGCGGGAAAGCCCGATCGCCTCCGGGTTCAGGCTCTTGGTGAACAGCCCGTGCCGCACCCTGTCGATCTCGGCGCGCGCGAGCCCGCGGACGCGCTCCGACGGGTCGGCCGTCCGTATCACCTCGTTGCGGATTCGCCGCATTACGTCGTCCATCTCGCGCCTGACGAAGCGTTCGCGCTCGTGGCGCGCGACCTCCCGCGCGGCGTCGGCGCGTTCCTGGTCGGCTTTCGTCCTCGGGCCGAGCACGGCATCGTGCGCCTTGCCGGCCACCGCGAACCCGGCCAGGTCGGCTTTCGACTCGGCGATCTGCCGGTACCGGGAGAGGGCTTCGTCGAACGCTGCGCTGTGCCGTCTTATGGATTGGAGCACCTTTCCGGCGTCGGACTGCAGCTTCCAGTCGCGGGCCTTCAGGCCGCGGCCCTCATCGAGCCGGGCGGCGACCGTTTGGGCCCTGTTCGCCACCGCAGCCCTGCCTCGCTCGTCGAGCGAGCAGCGCAGGGGGATCTCCCGCACGCCGGCCCGCTCGGCCTTGGCGCGCAGACGACGCTCGACGCCCTCGGGAATCCTGGCGCCCATCTCAGCCGCCGCGAGCTTCGGCAGCAGCATCCAGTAGTAATCGCGCTCGAGGTTGCGCTGCATGCGCAGCGGCTCGTAGGCGTCGCGGTACAGCATCGCCTTCTGCTCCCGCGTGGCCCGCGCCGAAGGATGCCAGCCTTGCTCGATGCGCCCGTCGGCGGCCCAGGTGGCAACGTGGACGTGCAGGCTGTTCTCGGCGTCGGTGTGGTAGCACGCGTACCAGTGCACGTCCGGCGCCCGGTCGGCGACGCCCGCGGCGACCATTATGTCTTGCCAGTTCGCGCGCAGGAGCTTCTCGAAAGCGGCCTTGGAGTCGAGCCCGAGCTCGCCGGCGTAGCGCCTGTCGACGCTCACCACCGATTTCAGGTAGCAGCCTCCGCAGGCGAGCATGTCGCGCTCGATTTCGGCCCGATAGAGCGGTCCGTTCTGGCCCCAGTACGAGCAGTCCTCGGGCATCCTGTCCGCGCCGGCGGCCCAGGCGCCGGTGCGGGCGGCGTAGTCGAGGTGCCTCGCGGCGTCTTCGGAAACGGTCCTTGCTGATGCGAGGGCGCGGTCGCGCTCGGTCGGCTCCCGGTCGCAGCCGCCCTTCTCGTCGTATGCCCCCTGGCGGCCGTCGTAGTCGAGGGCGTGTGCCGCCGAGCTCGAAAGGCCGTCGCCGCTTGCGATGGGGAATGCGCCGTGGCCGTTGTGCAGCAGGAGCACGGCGCTACCGGTCGGCACGTACATCTTCACCCGCTTCCCTGCGGAGCTTCCTGACGGCGCGTGCCAGGGCCAGCTGGTCGATGGCCTGCGCGGCCGATGCGGGCGGCGGCAACGGGGCGCCTCCTGACTCCACGGCTTCCCGCAGGCAACCGGGGCAGAGGGCGGCCGAGCCGCGCAAGAGCCACCCGCGTCCCGACGCTTTCTCGGCGAGCGTTCGCGTGGCGCTCGACGCGTCCGGGCAGCGCCTCCACCCGAAGGCCGAGGCCGGCACGTCCCACGTGCCCTCGACTGCGGTGCCGCAGCAGTCGCATTCCATCCTGGCCGGTACCGCAAGCATCGCCTCGCTCATCGTTTCGCTCCTTCCCGCGCGAACACGACGTCGGCGGCCGCCTCGTCGATCGCGCTCGTTATCTCCTGCACCGCCTCGTCCTTGGCCCGGCGGATCTCGTTGACGACCTCCTGGCTGGACCCGGCGGGCGCCGCGAAGGGGGAGCCGGGCCAGGTTGCCAGGCCCTGAGAGCAGAGCCGCCTCACCGCCTCGCTGAAATCGACCCCCGCGCCGTTTGCCCAGGCCGAGATCGCGCCCGCGAGCCGCCGGTCCATCCGCACGGCCTTCTTAACGCTTGCGCCTGCGCTTCTTGGCGCCATTGCCACGCCCTCCGTTCTCTTACGTCGGGTTGCTTTTTTCGGTTTCGCCGGCGCCCGTCCCGGCAAATTCGGCCATCGTCACGCCGTGCTTCGAGCATGCGGATTCGACCGCCTCGTAGTAGGTGGCGCCCGAAGCCAGGCTCTCACCGACGTCGCCCCATATCCTCAGCGGTACGCTGCAGTCCGTGCGGCTCATGTATGCGGCCATTGCGAGCGACGCATCGGGTGCATCGGCGTTCCCTCCGAGCGCCGCCAGGATGCGCCGGAGCATGTTGAACATCGCGTAGTTCGCCCACACGTTGACCGCCAAGATCGAGAGCCCGGCCGACCTCGCGGGGGGCTTCGTTTCGCATCCCCGGGCCTTCGGCCGGCCGCCTGGTGCGTCTTCGAAGCGCACCTCGAAACCCGACTCGACCACTCTACGGAAGACCGCCTGGGTGCTCTCGCCCGTGCGCCGGGCCTCCCGCGCTATGAGCTCTTCCTGCCCCGCCGTCGTGCTGAACCGTCGGCACCCGCCGGAACGCAATTTGCTCGCCTTGGCCAACTCGGACTCCCTTCGCCGTTTGCTGGAAGTTTGTCCGCAGTGGGCGCGGATGCGGCTTTGCCCGCCCCGCAACGCTGTGAAAATAGGTGTTGCCACCTGCGGCATCGGCTATGGATTGGCTATCGCATCGGCTGCCAATCGGCTACGGAGATGCAAGGCGTCGGACGGATTGGCGGGGCGTTTCAACGATATTCGACAAGACAATCTGTCGACTTATGGCGAGAAGGACAGCAATTA
>JAFUBE010000376.1 GCA_017460365.1 Eggerthellaceae bacterium | reverse complement strand
CTTGCTGTTCTGCGTCCCATCCTTCACCAGGCACGAGATCGAGCGTTTTAGCACGTAGTAGACCTGCACGCCGCGGCCGGTGTTCACAAGCATGGTCGGCATAGGGATCGTGCCCTCGAAGCACGCGTCGTCAATTGCGCCGATAACATCGGGCACATCGTCGACGAACCGTTCGCCGTGGCAATCGATATCGAACATCATGGCATTTATTTGGCGGCAGTGTTCGTTGGCGCGCCTCTTCCCGACGAAACCGTTTCTGGTCATGTACACCGACGAGCGATAGGGTAGAGGAGCGTCGAGCGCAGATGCCGCACGATACGCCCTTTGGCGCCATTTTCCGTTGTCGTTCCACGCGATTATGTACGATGAGTCGCGGTCATCGTGCGTGATGGTCTTCATGAAGACCCTACGATCGTGCGCGAGACGGGATCGTTCAGCAGTGCCCTTCAAGATTCTCTTTTCGGGGCAGAAAGGCACTGCACAACCATAGCACTTCGCGCGCTCGGGTCTGAACGCCTGGTTGGAATTGTTTGCCCCGGCTCCTTCCTAATGTGAAGAACCCGAGGTCAAAGGCACAATACACTCCTGCAAATGATTGCCAGATCACTTGCAAAGGGGTACAATAACGAAGTGGATAGCGGTTCGTTATTACGGACCGTGCTTTGCGAAGCCTGGTGCCAGCCAGGCTTCGCTTCTATTCGGATTCAGGTTTTCTGCTGGTGTCAGTTTAAACGAGAAAATTGCTCATGTCTAGAAATTTCTATTTGCAATTGGGAGTTATTTTTCATTTTCTATTTGCACTGACTGACATTTCCCGATTTTCACACCACATATCGTAGTAAATTCGGATAGCTAATCGCACCCGTTGTTGGTTAGATTAGCAGCAACGGAGGAGCGTCTGCATCTGTGCAGCTGATATCTTGCCGAGACATCATAAGCCACGTAGTTGACACGAGTGGGCGGCGGTACAATTGACCGCCGCCCACTACGCACATTGCTCGCCCGAACTGAAATCGGGTTCCGCTTATGTTGCAAACACAAGCCTGTGCATCGTATTTCGCACCGTTTTCCGATATCGAAAAAAGCTCCATCAAGAGCACCCGCCCCGAAAACGTCATTCGTCCAGGGCTTTCGCGATGGCGTCTTCTGCCGCTTCCTCGAGGCGGGATATGTGGTGCGCGTATATCATCGTGGTCGAAAGGTCTGCGTGCCTGAGCATAGCCTGCACGTCCTCGAGCCTCGCGCCCGACTTGAGCCCGATCGTGCCCGCGGTGTGCCTGAGCGAGTGGGCCGTGTAGCTCGGGTCGTCGATCCCGATGCGCCTGAGCGCACCCTTGACGATGCGCGACACCGACTGCACCGTGAGCCTGCCGCCCCGGTTGCGGTTGGCGCACGAGGCGAACAGCGGGTCGGAAGGGGAGAGGGGCTCACTGAATTCCAGGTAGCCGTCTATGTGACCTTTGAGTGCCGTCGACACCTTCACGAGATCGTCGGCCTCCGCACGCCCCTTGCCGAACACCTTGATCACGTCGTAGCCGCCGCTCGTCGTGTAGTCGCGCCTGTCGGCCCACACGACCTCGATGTCGCGGAGGCCGGTGTGCACCATGAGCGACACAATCGCGAGATCGCGCGCATCCTTCTCGTTGCCGGGGCTTCCAAACGACGCGATAAGGTCCTTGGCCTGCTCGACCGTGAGCGCCTCGCGGCTGAACGTGCGCGAGGGCTTCTCGCCCTTCACGTTCTTCGCGACGTCCTCGACGCCCCGATTGGCGGAGAACCGGTAGAACGAGCGCACGCCGGACAAGTACAGCGACACGGTCGCTGGCGCCAAACCCAGGTCGTTTTTCAAGTGGCGTCTGAACTCCTCGACGTGCCTCTTCTCGAGGTCGTTGAAATCGTAGGCCGAGTCCGCGACGAACCTGCAGAACGCCCTGAAGCCGACCTCGTAGGCTTGCGCCGTCCGTCCCGTCGTCCCGATCGACCCGAGCCACGCGCCCACGATCTCGGGGTCGATGTTTCCGTATTTCCCGTCGATCGGCACCTGTAGAACCCCTCATTTAATGTTCACTAATTCATATTTATTAACAATAACGAAGAATACTGCCTTGTTCATCTCTAATCATAAAATCTCGGGATTGGCCTGTGTAAACTCGCTCTTTCGCCATACGTCATATCCGTGCTTTCCCGCATCGTCTAAAAGACGCTGTTTCCGGTGATGCAGGACTTCGATGCGCCAGCGCCGTTGCTTACCCCGTCTTATCGGCGCCGCGACCGTTCAAACCGCTACCCAATGACGAAAGCGCCCTGACTATGACGTCCATGTAAATCTCCGGCAGCCTGCCGATCGGCTCTTCTCGCAGCAGGTTCTCGAACGCGAGCTCGAGCTTCTGGTCGAGCCTCACGTACAAAGGCTTCCTCAGCCCGCATTCGCCCCAATCGACGATCGGAACGACATCCCCCGAAGCGTTTTACCTGAGATCCTTGGAAGTCACCTTGGCCGCAACCGCAACGCATGTATCGTCGAAGACATCCAGGATGACGACGGGGCGGACTTTGCCCACCCCTGGATGGTCGGAAAACTCGACGTACGCCAGCCAGATGTCGCCGGCCTCGGGCCTAGACGAGGTCATCGTATAGGCCTTCGTCTTCAGAATCGTCCCAATCGGCGGGCAACACGGTCTTTCTCGTCGCAGAGTCTATCTTAGCGACTTCCTGGCTCGCCCAATCGATTTTGGGAATGTGGTCTCCGTAGCCCTTTCCCACCGGGGCCACGAGCACCCAGGGCTTCGAGTTCTTGAATACGGTCACTGGACGGCCGGTCTCGTTGACGGTGCGCGCGATCTTCGAGAAATTGGCCCGCGTTTCGGCGACCGTTGCGGTCATCTCGTCCATGTCACCCCGTTTCTCTCACGGTCTCTTTATATTATAGCTTTAATTACGTACTTCTTTTTGTACATTTTTAACCGTAGTGCAGCTGGCATGCCGCCGGCATATGCTAACGCGCCATATCGCCGTGTATCCACACTCGTAAAGATTGGAAACGCCCCATGCCGATAACGGTACTCGCAAACGAGGCGAAGAACCGCTGGCTCAACCTGCGCGTAGAGGCGAGCCGCAAGGCCGCCTTCGAGCAGGCGGCCGCCGTCTACGGCCAAACCGTCTCTCAATGGTCGCTCGCGAACCTCGACGCAGCAGCCGGACGCGACATCGCCGCATCGCGGACGCTTTGCCTGACCGACGAGGCGTTCGCCCAGGTCTGCGACATGCTTGACGAGCCCATCCCCGAAGAGCAGCAGGAACTCGCGAACGGAAGGCCGGCATGGGTCTAGCAGGGCTATCCAAGCCCGAGCAGCTCCCCGATCCCGGAACGCTCGCTGGCGGCCTGGACGAGCTTTTACACAAGGTCCGGGTTCCGGCGGTTTGCTGACACGGGAATGATGGCTGCAAGGCTGTAGCAAATCGCAGCTCATTCGCCGTGCTCGCATTCGCCACACGAAGTAACGCGGCCGGCAACGACGTCCTCGACGGGAAGGTTCACGATGCGGTCGCAATCGCACATGCACCGCCAGATGGCTGCGCCGTCGTCGCTCACCTGCTGCTCGTCAACCAGGATCAAGCCGCCGAACCGCATGCCGCACCGCAGCTTATCGTTCGGCGGTTTCTCGTCGTGCGAGCCAAGCTTGGCAATCCCTTTGCCAGCATCGCTCGTCCCGTCGCCAGCCGCGACCGCCCTACTGCGCAGGCAGCCACAGCTGCGCTTCCTTCCAGAGGTGAGCGAATACGTCGTCGCCTCGCACGTGTTCCCGCAGTCGCACTGGCATGACCAGACCATGTTCCCGCGATCGTTCTTACCCACGGGGTCGAGCGCGACGAGCCTGCCAAAGCGCTGGCCCGAAAGGTCCTTGAACCTCGGCGCCGGCCCTCGCGTATCGCACCCGCAGCTCGTGATGCGGCCCCGCACCAGGTAATCGGAGACCACCTCGCATTCGTTGCCGCAGTCGCACTTGCACGTCCATACGACGTTCTCGCGCACGCGCTTTTCGGTGGGCGCAATGGCCGTGAGCTTGCCGAACCTCCGCCCCGCTAGGTCTTTCATGCGTCCTTCCCGCCCTCGAGCGCCTTGTTCCTGAGCGCGCATTTGCGCCCGCAGTCCACGGCGTTGCCCGAAGTGAGGTCGCGGCTCAGCACTTCCCTCACGTTTCCGCAATCGCACACGCATTCCCAGACGACGTACCTGTTCCTGCGCCCGACTGGGCACATCGCCGTGAGCTTGCCGAAGCGCTGGCCCGCCAGGTCCTTGCCGTTGCCCCGCTTCCCGCATCCGCAGCTTTTCTTGCCCGCCTTCAGCGCCCTGGTCGACGCCACGACCTCGTTGCCGCAGTCGCACTCGCAGCGCCAAAGCGCCGCACCGGTCGCATCAGTTCCTTCTCGGGCGACGACCTTTAGCTTCCCGAAGCGCTGGCCAACCAAGTCGCTAGAACGCACCTCCCTCGCCAGGCACCCGCACGATCGCACGCGGCCCCGCGTGAGGTTCGACGACGCGGCGTACGCCACGTTGCCGCAGTCGCACGCGCAACGCCACACGACCATGGTGCCGACGCGCCCGTCAGTGGGCTCCACGGCAATCAACCGGCCGAATCTCATGCCGGTGAGGTCGTTGGTATTTGGCGATCGCTTGGCCATGTCGTGCTCTCGTTGCCTCGATCCATCACAATGCGCGACTCGCAACGTGGAGGACGCGCGTCTCGTTCATGTTCCGAAAAGGATTATACCGCCGCAAAACCAGGCGACGATTCCGTTGCCCGGACGTTACTGTCGGAGGCATTGAAAACTACGGAGCCCGAACCTGCCGCATCGCGGCACCGTGGCCGTCACGGAGACTCCGCCAGACGCCATCGGCGCCGCCCTCTCAGATCAGGGAGCTGAAGCGGTCATGCCAGGAGGCAAACGAAGCCCACGCAGCCGAGGTCGATTCGCTGCGCGCCCAGATGAGCACCGCCACCGAGAAGCTGCTCGCACGGTTGCGGGGCGGACGGCGGGCGTTCGTGCGACATGCAAGTTTAAGGGGCGTCGGCTCTGGAACCATGCTGCTCCACGTTTCAGTCAACAAGCCAGTCGGCGAGGTTGGCGACGACGACGCCGTCGACGGTGTATTCGGGATGCCCCGTCCTCGCGACGAGCACCTTCGGGTAGGCGTCGCGAATCGCGAGCAAGGGCGAGATCTCGCGCTTCAGGGTCGCGGGGCCGGATACGTCGTCGCTTACTTGGATGTAAACCTGCTCGGAGCCGCGCCTGGCGACGAAGTCGACCTCCTTCTGGTAGAGCTTGCCGACGTGCACCTCCCAGCCGCGCCGCATCAGCTCGAGGTATACCAGATTCTCGTACATACGCCCCCAGTCCATGTTGCGGGTGCCGAGGACCGCGTAGCGCATCCCCGTGTCGGCCACATAGTGCTTCTCGATGGTCTCGAGGTACTTCTTGCCGCGTATGTCGTAGCGCTTGGCCCTGTAGAACATGAACGCGTCCTCGAGGTAGCTGATGTAGCGGCCGACCGTCACGTGATTCGTCTGCGAGCCCGCCGCCGTCAGCGAATCGGCGATCCTGTTCGGCGAGTTGAGATTGCCGGCGTTATCCAGCATGAACTCCGCGAGCCTCTCGAGCATCGCGGTGTCCGGCAGCTTGTACTTTTGCGCGAGGTCCCTCGTTATCACGGTGCGGTAGACGTCCCTCACGTAGCCTGCCGCGTCCCTCTCGTCGGGGTAGGCGTACGAGCCGGCCAGCCCGCCGCGCCTCACGTATTCATCGAGCAGTGCGTCCGCGTCGCTCGCGGGCGCCCCGCGGTAGCGCAGGTACTCCTCGAAGCCGAACGGCAGCACGTGGAGCTCAACGTGGCGGCCCGTGAACAGCGTGGCGAGGTCCGAGCTGAGCAGGAAGGCGTTCGACCCCGTGAGGTAGATGTCCCACCCGCCCCTCGCGTGCAGGCTGTTGATGGCCTTCTCGAATCCGTCGCACAGCTGCACTTCGTCCACGAAGAGGTAGTTCGACCCGCCGGGCGCGTAGGATCCCGTGACGCGCGAATGCAGCTCGTGGTATTCGAGCAGGTCTTCGTTGTCCAGGTCGAGCAGGTCTATGTAGACGACGTTCGCCGCCGGGCGCTTTCGCCTGACCTCGTCGGCGAACGCCTCCATAATCGTCGACTTACCCGAACGCCGCATGCCGGTTATGACCTTGATGTCCGGCGTCCCCTCGAGGGCGCGCATCCGCTCCAGGTCGAGCTGCCGTTCGATCAGGTCCTGCGGGTATGCCCCCATCGCTCGGATTCGAAACTTCATTCAATTTAGAGTTTCGAAACCGAGCGGGCAACGCGGTGGTCAGAAGCGGGCCCATAAAGGCGACCCGCAACGCCGCCGGCGGCTCCGTTGCCGTCATGGCCCTCCGCGACGACGCTCCCGCGAGCTCAAGTCGGCTGCTCATGCTGGCTTGGCTTCGATGGCGGCCGGATCGTCGGGGAATCCTCGCCCGGTAGCGGGACGCCCCTGGCACCGCTGCGGGCACGACCTATTGCTCCGGCAGCGGGTCGGCGTGGTCGGCGATCCTCCAATGCAGGTCGAAGCCGACGTTGGCGCTCAAAAGGTCGAGGAACTGCTCGCCGGTGTAGCGCTGGCCGTCGACCACGATGCAGGTGGCGCCGTCCTCGCCCTCGTCGAGGCGGCCCCACCCGACGTCGTTGGCGAAACGCACCTCGCCGCCGACGTGGGCCCCGTTCGACACGGGACCGGGCATCCAGCTCGGAACATGAGTCGACGGGTTGCCCACCGCCTGCTGGGCTTTCTCCCAGAGGCTCCCGAGCGCCTCGTCCTGGTCGGCATCGGCGGGAACGCGGATGCTCACCTCCACGCCCTCGTAGCCGTGCTCGGCCCGGGGATCCGCCGCGGCGAGCACCTCGCGGGCCGTCCATGTGGCGCCGACCGGATCCACGATTCGCTCGACCGAGAACTGCAGCATGGCGCCATCAGGATCGAACACCACAATCGCCGAATGGTCGTTGGTAACGTGGGGAATCCCCATCATGCGCTCTGCGAGGTCGTTGTAGCAGTCGAGACAGTAAGGAAGGGCGTTCAAGTACACCCTCGGCGAACCGCCGCAGACGCGGCATCCCTCGCTCCAAGGCTGCGCCAGTCCCCGCTCCGCCAGCATTTGCGCTGTGAACGAATCTATGGAACGAGCTGGTTCTTGCGTCGGTACTCCGATGGTGCCGGATGCCGCCAGGCGGTCGAGCTCGGCGACGGCGCTCTCGACCTCGCCGGAATCCCCGCTGCCGAGCGCGTCGATCATCCTGGCGACGGCGCCGGCCATGCGGTCGACGGCGGTCGGGTCGTACACGCCGTCAGGATGTTCGAACGGGCCCTCCCCGCCGAACGGGTCGATGCCGTGCGAGAGCATGTCCTGCGCCATGCGTTCGGCCGCCACGCCGTACCCCTCGTGGCAAGCGCTGCTGCCGACATCGTCGACGTTCACGACGTGCATGAGAAACGGCTGGAGCTGCGCATCGTGGTCGCATTCGCACCAGAGAAGCGTATCCACCATCCGGTTCATGCAGCCGACCGCCTTGCGCCCGTGCGTGCGCCCGAATTCGATTTCGCCGGCGCGCGCCAGGTAGTCCTCCACGGCGTTCGGCGCGAACCCGGCGAGGTACAACGATTCCCCCACGAGCTGCCTGCAAACATCGCCTAGCCTCTTCCAATCGGTCGCGCGCATGGCCATGACGCCTGCGAACCGGTTGGCCGCGTTGCAGACGACGAGCATGACGCGCCCGTCGACCTTAACCCTATGGGCGTCCCAGCAGTAGAACGGATCGGCTTCTTCGTTGGGTGGGAAGGCCTTCCATTTCAAGAACTCCCTCAGCGGGTTGGTGACGCCGACCTGCATGCTATAGCCCCCGAATCTAAACGAGACTTACGAATGTGCCACCATTCTAAGCCACCGGCGAGCGCCCCGTTCTATCCGCTATCGCAATTCAACCCGCACTGCACCTCAGCGGCGTCGTTGAGCAGACACGTGTGCGGGTGAGTCAACTGAGCAGCCCCTCTGGCGGCTAGCATTACCCATGTGACGGCGAGTGCTAGGAGGGAACATAGCTGCGAACAGAAAGGCTCCTCTCGGATCTGACGCGAGGGCGCCAGATTGTTTCCGAAAAGCCTTTAGGAAGCGGCTCGTCGGTATCGCCCCGATGCCGCGAGGTCCTCCATGTATCCGATGGCTTTCGCCTGGCCGTTCTCGTCCAAGCTCTCGAACAGCTCGAGGGCCGAGCGGCCCGCTAGCGAAACCTCGGTGTACGAAGACTCCTCGCCGAGCAGGGCATGAACGGGCACTTCGAGAAAATCGCACACCACCTTGATGTGGTTAACGTCGATGCAGCTTTCACCCGAGAGCCATTTCACGGCAGCTCGGCGGGTCACGCCGCCCGCCGCAGCGAGCTCGCCGACAGCAACACCCCTCTCGTCAACAAACCTGTTGAGGTTATCGCAGATAACGCTCCTCAACGCCGTGATTTCGTCGTCTGCCTTGGGACGATGCTCCGCGCTCGTTTCCTTCATCATGCCTCCTGAGCGTTCGCTAAAGAAACAGTACCGTTAGTATCTTATTGCATCAATATCAGGACTTTTGGTATCATCACGCCTAGATAAGGACTGCTAGTCCGTTATTCACATGCATATTGTACCATCAGTCCTATAGAAAGAAAGTCTCATGGTTGTAAACAAGTTAGTGGCATATATGCGCAATCACGGCATCACGGTCGAGGCTCTGGCAATCGCGATAAAGATGCCCGTGGCTGACCTGTCGGCCATGCTCAACCGGGAAGTCCCGCTCGATCTCGCGGTGCTGGCGCTTATCTGCAAGCACCTTGGCGTCCCCATAGACTTCTTCCTTTCCGAGACGTTGGAATAGGAGGCGGACCGGGGCCGGCTTCAGGGCCGGCCCCCTGCCGTGGGGGCGCCGGCGTTTTCGCCCGGAACCCCCTCCCCGGGTTGCCATCCCGACATCGCCAAGGCGTCCCCATCGCCTGCGGCGCCCCCACGGCAGGGGATTCCCCGACATCAGAAAGCGACGACATGTCCAAGGAGAACAGCGAAACAGAGCGAGCCGCCCGCGACTACGTGGTCGTCGAGGGCATAAACGCGCGCGGATTCGGCACCGTGCCGAAGGCGGTGATGCGCGATGCAACCCTGCCCGTCGAGGCCAAGGGGATTTACGCGTACCTCTGCTCTTTCGCTGGCGGCGGACAGACCGCCTTCCCGTCGCGGGCGACCATGCTATCGGAGCTGGGGCTGTCGAAGGACCGCTTCTACAAGTACCGCGCCATGCTCGAAGAGCGCGGGCTCTTGCGCGTCGAGAGGCGGTCATCGGGGGCCGTCGCCCGCCCCGAGCGAACCAACGTCTACATCCTGTCGACATCTATGCCCGCCTGCTATCGCGAACCCGCCGGAATCGGCGGAAACGACGAAACGAAGCCGAT
>JAFUBE010000043.1 GCA_017460365.1 Eggerthellaceae bacterium | reverse complement strand
ATGGCCGACATGCCCCAGCCCATCGTGCCGATCGCGTTGCCGCTATCGACAATCGGGCCGGCATGCGCGGCGACGGCAGCAGAGAGTATGCCAATTGCACCAGCAGCTGGTGCCGCCGCTGCAGAGAAAGCGATTAGTGCCGGCGTCGCAGCCAGTAGGCCGGCGCCGGCCACAAGGCCGCCAGCGCCCGCGACCATGAGCCCCGCGCCGAGCGCCATCAGGCCGGCGCCGCCAGACATGCCGTAAGTCGCGATCATCGGCAACTGCCCCGCGAGCATCGCCAACCCTGTTGATGCGAGCATGACACCGCCGCCGATCATGAGCACAGCGGCGCCGAAAGCTAGCATGCCAACCGCAGCAACATTGAGCGCGGGGCCCAGGGCAGCCGCGCCGACCGCAAGGCCGGCAATGACCCCGACCATAACGAGCATGCCGACAGCAGCGCCGGGTCCGGCGTTTGCAACCGCAATCGCGGCTTGCGCCAAAAGGCCCAGGCCAAGAGCAGCAAGGGCCACGCCCGCGCCCACCATGAGCACGGCACCGCCTAAAGCCAGCAATTGGCCGACGCTTCCAGCCGCCGCCGCACCAGCAGCGCTTGTGCCGCCTGCCGTTGCTGTCAATCCCGCGCCGGCAGCGGCACCGGTGCCACCCATGATCCCCAGCGCGCCGGAAATCGTAGTGATGACGCCAGAAATCCCGCTTACCGCGTTGATCGTCATAAACGCTGCAGCAATGCCGCCGATTACCGGCACCACCACTTCTGCATTGTCGGCGAGGAACTTGGCGGCACCTGCAACGTCGGCTAATATCGGCGTTGCCGACTCGATTACCGGGATTGCGTTGTTCAGCCCTTCGGCAACCAGCCTGCCGAAGTCTTTCGCAGAAGCGGCTTCGCTGTCCTCGCCTAATGCGGTTGCTACTGCCGCCCCCAGGCCGTTGAACGCCGCTTCGAACCCCTCGAAATCGATGAACTCGTACAGCCCCGCTCCGAAATCGCCCACCATGTTCGCCGCGTCCTGAACGAAAGGAATCACGACTTGGGTAAGCGCTTCGCTCGCCGATTCCGCGAATGGCTCGAATGCTTCAGCCATCGCGACTTCGGCATTCTGCCATGCCAGATCGATCTTCTCGGATGCGGTGAGCGTGTCTTTGTAGACCTGATCGAGTGCGCCCTTGTTGCCCTTCGTTATGGCGTCGTACATGTTCTGGAAATCGAGCTGGCCGCGACGAGCCGCATCGAACATCGTGACGCCGGCTCTCGATCCAAATAGCTCGATCGATGCCGCCGCATCAATCGATCCGTCTTTCACGCCGGTTACGAACTGCGCGAAGCCCTCTTGCGCGGATACTCCCTCTTTGTTCCAGTTTGCAACACCTTTTTTCAGGCCAGCGAGCACAGCGGAAGTATTAGCGCCCTCCTTTTCGAAGCTCGCGAGCATGGCAATCGATTCATCGGTTGTAAATCCGAGCTCTCTGAAGCTCGCTGCGTTGTCGGTGACGCTTTTGGCAAGCGTGCCGACATTGATTCCCGCTGCTTGTCCCGCGACGGTTAGCGTGTCGAGCGTTTCAGCGTACATCGATGCGTCGATGTCGGCGTTGTTCATCATGCGGGAAACATCCTGAATTGCGCTCGTCGCATCCTGGCCGGTGATCTTGGCGTATTTCATCGCCTGTTCGCCTGCTTTTTGGAGCGCTTCGCCCTCTAAGCCGAACCGCGTGTTCAGTTCGCCTACGGCGCTGCCGATGTCGCCGAAATCTCCAACGACGTTCTTGGAGACGCTTTTGTAAACATCTACGAGCTCTTTTGCGGCATCGCCGGTCGCGCCCGTGGCGATTATGACGTTATTCGCGCCTTCTTCAACCTTCTCGTAGGCTTCCATGCCCTTTTTCGCAAGCATAACGGTGCCAGCGGCAGCGGCAATTGCCCCGGCTTTCATGGCGCTGCCGACGAAGCCGCCAGCCCTCTTCAGGGCATGCATCTGCTTCTCGGCCGTAGACATGGATTTCAGAAGCGATCCGTCTACCTTGCCGCCAAGCTCAATAACGGCTTTCATCGTCTTAGCCACTTTATCTTCTCCTGCGTCTCGGCCGTGCGGTGCGTTGGCTCTTGGCTTTCGCCTGCGCTTGCTTCATGCGCCGCTCGTTCAGGCGGTTCTCTTCCGCAAGGTCTTCGGCGGCATCTTCGAGCTCTGCGATCAGCTGGCCCATGGTCATCTCGGTGATGAGGTAATCGAGCGACGTGTGGTAAACGCGGCAATAGTTGCGCATGGCGCGCCGCAGCTCGGTTCCCCTTATTCCGGAATTGTCGGGAAGCTTTCGGGTTCCTCGCCCTCTTCTTCCTCCGGCTCGTCGGTCGATGCAAAGCCCTCGTCTTCGTCCTCCTCCGCATCGACCGTCATAAAATTTCGTCCGATGCGCATGACCTTCAGGACGTCCGGGCCCTCGATCCGCTCGATGTCCTCAACCGAATAGCTCGGATTTGCGGCGATAATCGCCATGCACCCGAGGTAGTAATGGAACCCTGCATCAAGCTCCACGACTTTCGCGGACACCTTGCGAAGCCGCGTGGCAACGTTCGCTGCGAGGATTTCGGCTTCGATGAATTGGTCGCTCGTGATGCCGTCGATGTCGTAGGTGAGTTCCCTCACGCGCTCGTCATCAATGGTCACAGGCTTTCTCAGTTCGACAGATTCAACCATGTTGATATCTCCTTAAAAAAGACCGGGCCCGTGTGGACCCGGTCGTCTTTGCTTTTGCGGTGCGCTTAGAGCAGCTTATTGAACTTCGCCGAGTAGTCATCGAGCTTCTTGCCGTTCCAGGCCTTGATCACGCCGGTAAGGCGGTTCACGTAGAAACGGCACTTGCCGCCGACGTACAGCTTGTAGATGAAGACCTCGTAGGCGCAGTCGAACTCGGACGCGCTGCCGACTTCGAGCTCTGCGCCGGGCATGTAGGATTTCGGCAAGCAGCTGATCTCGGCCTTGCAGCCGACCGGCTTCACGCTGCCGGAGCTGTCAACCTTGCCCTGCACCCACTTGATGAGGAAATCCTTCTTGCCGGGACGGCACATCTTCGCCGCATTGTCATCCACGCCGATCTTGGTGATGATCATCTCCATCGACTGAAGCGTGTTCATGAGCGGCATGCTCATCGTGCCCATGAGGCCGGGAACGTCGGCGGTGACGGGAACAACATCGGGAAGCGTCACGTTGTAATCGCGGCCGATCAGCTTGCTCTTCAGGTAGATCGTCGCGGCTTCGATTACGGAAGTCTTGTCAATGAACTTGGCCATCTCTATTCCTCGCTCTCTTCGCCGCCCGTGATGTACGCATCGAAGCCATCGGTCGTGTAGGCCACGACCGCGCGCGCGGATTTGAATTGCGGCGTCGGCGTCGCTGCGATGTCCCACGTGAACTCGCCCTGGAGAATGTCATTGGTCGTGTTGTTCGATGGAAGGAACGAAACCGTCGGGTTTCCGACTAGCGCGCCCTGCGCGACGAGCCCGTCGAGAATCGACTGCTCGGTGAACAGGATCGTTTCCTGGAGCGCGGTCGTCATGGGCTGGTCGATTTCGTCGATCCAGCGCAGCTGGAAGCTGTTGATGATGTAGCACAGCATGCGGATGTTCGTGTCGAAAATCGCGCTCGCCTCCTGGCTCGAAGAGCCGTGCATGAAGCCGGCTGTGTGGCCGCCCCAAAGGCGGACCTCGCCGCCCCAGGCGATCGCAGTGGAAATGCCGTACTCGTTAAGGGCGTTGCCGTGCTCGTTGTACATCTTCACGGCCGCGCCGTCGGCGAGGCAAATGCCGCCTTCGGCGATGGAGGTGTTCGACGCGCTGAGGAACGGGACGCCATCGTTGAGCGCGTCGTTGCGCAGCATTTCCCGCGCGAAGAGCGTTGAGAGGTGGAGCAGCTTGCCAGACGTGTCCTTGACGCGCGGCCAGCAGACCTTCGAGAACTTCGAGGTGTAACCCTGCGCCGCCTTCCACGCGATCGCCTTCTCCGGCGTGTCAACGGCGCTCGTGGCCGGAATGTCGGCAAGCACGAAGCCCATGAAATGACCGTCGATCGCCTGCGTCTTCGAAACGAGGGCGTTGTAAACGCTCGCGTTCTCGGACCAGCCGGGCGCGAAGAGGACGTTGGGCACGACGTTGAGCAACGGATAGAAGTCGTCAACCACTTCAACCGCCGAAACGACTTCGGCGGCCGTAACGGCAGACGGGTTGATCCGCCTGTACGTGACGGCTTTGGCGCCCGTCGCGCCGTTCGCGCGGATCGTGGTGACTCCGGTCGCGAAGTCGTAAGAAGCCTTGACGTCGGTCGATCCGGCGACGGCGATCGTGGACAGGATCGCTAGCTCGTCGGTTATGGTTCCGATGCCGTCCGCGAACGTCACGGTCGCCTCGGTGTCGGTGTTCGCCTTGTGCGTGGCCGGATCGAGCACGTTGACGAAGTAGAGCCCGCCGATGTTGCCGGCGGAGCCGCCCAGGAACGCTTGCATCACCTCGCACAGCGAGAAGCTGTCCCAGTTGTCGCTATACCCGTACGTGCTCTTCGCCGTCGCGTCCTCCACGGGAAGGGGGACGCCCACGAGCCCCGAGTAATCGGAAACCAGGTGCACCGGCAAGGTGCCGATAGCGACTGCAGCGGTGCTCGCTTCGTCGACGTCGGCAATCACGGCATCTTTCAGCGTGCCGTATACGCCATGTCTGTAATCATCAGCCATGATTTCATCTCCTATAACATGTCTACAAATCTCTTATTCGAAGGCGCGCCGCACAGTAGCCTGAAATCGACCTTGCCGAACCAGAACGGGTACAAGTCGGGTATCTCCCCGTCGACGTCCAGGAACCCGTACCGGATGCCGGATTCGAGATCGACCGTGCATTCGGCTACGGTGTCGGCCGTCTCGATCGCCTTGACGATCGTGTCCAGCCCGTTGAACAGCTCGCGCCAGCCATCCATCGTGCGCGTGAAAGCGCCGTCATCCGCCCATTCGCCCGGCGCCCATATCATGAGAACCAGCCTCACGTTGAACGCGCGCGATTCCCGCAGCCCATCTGTCCCGTCGCTAACCTGGACGGCAATGCTCGGCGATTGGTGCTGCCCATCTGCAAGCCGTTCCTCGGACGGTATGTAAAACGGGTAAACCGTCGGGTGATCGCGCTCGATCGCCGCGCCCTCTACGGCGCCGCCGTTGGGCGGCACGTTGAATTCGAGCATCGGCGCGATCTCCGCCTGCACGAAGCTAACCAGATCGTTTACCGTCGCTGTAATCGTACGTGCGCCCATGTTAGCGGCTCCTTTGCAATGCGATTTCACTCACGCCGGCGCGGTCTTCCCAGCTCATGACGGTCCAGTCGTAAGAGCCGATCATGAGCGCGTCGCCCGGCTTGCGAGCGGGCGGCAGGTCTTCGGTTCGCGCGAACATCACTACCGCATCGAGCCCCATCGCATATTGCGCGTGGCCCGTAAGCTCCCCGAGCCGGTCGGAATCGAACATGACCTTTATCGACTTGCTTTCGACAATCGCGGTTTCCGCGAAGTCATCCGGGTCGATAACGAGGTCGATATCGGCTGCGATCGTTTCCTTAAGCGTCGGAATCGCCATTTTCGCCCTCCAATGCTGCGATGATCTCCGCGACCTTGGCGCGCGGGGGCACTTCCAAGCCGCGCGCCATGGCTTCACGCAGAAGGTCATCTTTCTTCATTGCGCGGTAATCGGGCTTTTCTGGCCCGTTTCCAGAGGTTTTCGCTGGAACTTGCGCCGGTGTTCCGCTTTCCTGCGGCTTTCCGACCGGCTCTGCCGTGCCATCCAACAGAAAAGCCGCTTCTGCAGCGGCGTCAAAATAGTCGGTTTCGGTTCCTTTGGGGAAGCGCCCTAAGCGCCTGAGCAAGCGGATCATTGCGGCACCTCCGCAGACAGGGTAGGTGGCTCATCGTCGGCGTCTGCGTCGGCGCCGGTATCCGCTTCGGGCTCTTGGTCTGCGTTGCCTTCGGACTCGGCGATGCGAGCCTTGAGGTCGGCCTTGGTGCCCTTGTCGGAAAGCCCGAGCTCGCGGCAACGCTCCTGAAGCTCCGCTTTGGTGGGCTCTTTCGCTTTGGGCGCGTTCTGCTCATGCGGTTCGGCTGCGGTGCTCGCCGCGAGCCCCAGCGCGATAAGCTTCTTCTCTTCGGCGGCCGTGAGGCCGTCGATCTCGTCGCCCGTCGAGAACACGTCGAGCCCCATAACGACCTTGCCGCTGGTGACAATAACCATGTCAGCCACCCCCCGGTTAAGCGAGCGCCTTGAGGACGCGCCAGGAATCGAGCGCGTAAGGATGCGGAAGCGGCGCGCTCTTCATCTCGATGCGGCGCGTGTCGGAGTGGGGGTCGGCCAAGACGCGCGGCACCAGCTCCGCCGTGTAGGTGTGGAACTTGTTGTCTTCCTGCTCCATCTGGGTGATGGAGCCGAATTTGGTGGCGCCGAAGCCGTTGCGCGGCATGACGGCCGCGTACTTCGGGTCGAAGTAGCTGACCTCGGTGCCGTTGACCTTCGCTTTGGCGTTGTAGCTGTACATATTCAGCGTCTTGCCGGAGAAGTTCACGGAGCCGATGTAGCCGACGCCGGGGAAGCTCACGGCATCCGGGCTGATCTGGCCGATGTTCAGGTTGGCGGCGTCGAGCATCTTCACCATTTCGGGATCGGTCATGACGAGCTTCACGAGCTTCGCGCCAAGAACCAGGTCGAGATCGCCGTACTCGGCATCGATGTCGTTGGCCATGTCGGAAATCTGGCCATAGATCGAAGTGCCCTCGCCGTCCCAGTATTCGGGGTTGCTGCTGCCGTCCAGGAACGTCATCTTGTTCCCGAAGCTGTCGCCGAAATACTGGAAGCGCACCTTCTCGTTATCGCTGATCGCGCAATCAACGAACCCGTTGCAGATGATCTGGCCGCACATCCATTCCCAGGAACGCTGAATCGCGTTCTGCAAGTATACGAGGTCGTCTGCAAGGTAGTTCTGCTCGCGCTCTTCGGGCGTCGTCTCGTCGTACAGCGTCTCGCCGATGCCCTTCTTCTCGAGCTGGTCGATGCTCATGTCGCGCGCCGGGTTGAGGAAAGCCGGCGTGAGGTCTTCGCCGGTGTAGCCCGTGCGCTCCATGAGCTTAGAGCCCGAATACGGGATCACAAACGGCGCGGCAAGGTTGCCGTCGTCGGCGCGCTCGATGTACACCTTCTTGGTCTTGAAGATGTCGCGCGGCGCGGTGGGGAAGAAGCGGGTGCGAAGGAACGTTCCCGGCGCGGGGGCCTTGCGCACGACTTCGATGAGATTGTTGGTGGAGTAGATTTCCATTTTCCTCTTCCTTTCTTAGAGCAGGTAGATACCGTTGCCCTGAGCACCCAGGATGTAGGCGGTCGTGTCGATGTCGAGTTCCTCGATGGTCTTGACCTCGGCGACGTTGAACGCGCCGGACACATACGCGTCGACCGTGACGGTCTCGCTCGTGGTGTCCGCTGCATGCCCTGCCGTGACGATCGCGACGATATCGCCGGCGATCGTGGTGCCCTCGCTCTTCGCGCCGGCGATGTAGAGCGTGCCGGAATGGTTGATGACGGCCATGCCGCGCTTCAGTTCCACTTGCGGGTTGGCGACGGTTACGGAACGGTGCAGCACGGGATACTGTGCCCCGAGCACCAGGTTGTCGGCGTCGATCGAATACGCCTGATTGTTAAGCAGTTCAGTTGCCATTTTCAATCCTTACTTCTCGTGTCGTTTGTTCAGCTTTGCAACGAGGGCGTTCTGAACGTCGCTCTCGTCGGCTGCGTTGTCGGTCACGTCGGCCGCAACCTTCGCGCTGCCGGATGCAGCAACGTCGGCGCGCGCGTGCTCGATGTAGCCGGCGCGCGTGGCGCTCTCCGCCCTCATCGCCGAAAGCGCGAGCTCTTCGGCGCTGATCGGCGCTTCGAAGAGCGCCGCCCGCACCATGGCATCCGGCACTTGCGCCGCGATGTCGAGAATGCCGGCGATGCGCTCGCGCTCGGCGAGCACGCCGCGTTCGTACGCCGCCTGGGCGTCATCGGCCTCGTCGGCGGTTTCGCCATCGACGGTTTCGGGTTCATCGCCTTCGGGCTCGCTGTCCTCGGCTACCCCTTCGGTTTGGGATTCCTCCGCTTCAGCCCCTTCGGTTTCCCCGGTTTCGCCCTCGGCGGCTTCGACAACCTCTCCGGCTTCGGATTCCTCGGCTTGCGTCTCGGCGGTTTCCTCGGTTTCCTCATCCCTGATGTTTTCGAGATTCATTGGTTCACCTCCTTCGCCGGTCGCTTGCCTGCTGTTCTCGTAGGCTTCCCGCACGGCCGCCAGATGCATTTCATCCATGGCCATGAGGTCAACGAAGCCGCCTGCGCTCGCCGCGATGCCGGTTACGGCGCTCGAAGCTTGCGCAATGTCGGCCGCGCTGTCGGTGATTTTGTCGATGAACCCGTATTCGACGGCTTGACGCGCGTTGAGCGTGGTGTTCTCTTCCATGAGCGCGTAAATCTCCGCGTCGGTCATGCCGGTTTTCGCGCGGTATGCTTCCATGATGCTCTCGTCTATGCTTTCCATCGCCTTCATGGTCTGCCGCATGTCGTTATGGTTGCCGGATGCGCTGCCAATGCAGTTGTGCATGAAAAACGTGCCCATTGGCGAAATGGAATTCCTCGCAGCACAGGCGATCACGCTTGCGGCGCTCGCCGCCTGGCCGACCACGCGGCATTCGATGTTGCCATGGTACGAGCGGATCGCTTCGTAAATCTCGGCCGCTGCAGATACGTAACCGCCAGGGCTGTTGATCTCGACGATCACGTCGTCTTCTGCCGCCGCAAGCTGCTCCTTGAACGTGTCCGGCGATGTGTACGGAATCCGAAGCCAATCGTAAATCCAGCCGTCACCGCTGTTGATGATGCTGCCGTTAACTTTGATTCGTGTCATCTGGTATCTCCAATTCCTGATCGATGCGCAAAGCGCGTTCCGTTGCCAATTGCTCGATGTTCTCGGTGTAGTCGCTTCCGTTCATCGCCAGCGCTTCGCGCTCGCCGGTCGATAAGCCGGCTTGCATCTTCGCAACCGCCGCCGACACTTCGACGTTCGGGTTAAGCTGCCCAGGCGCCGGGCCCGTCCAGTTCGCGCCGCACCAGGCTGCGCGCGTGTACTCGTCGGCGAAGAAGCCCGGCATGTCGATGAGCCCCTTCGAAACGGACTCGGCAAGCCACAGCTCGTAAATCGGCTGGCAGAAATCGGCCGCGAACCATTCGCGGTTCAGGCTGAAGAAGCTCCACGCCTCGAGCAGCGCTCCGCGCGATGCGCTGTAGCTCGCCGTGAACTGCATCAGCAACAGCTCTGCCGGTATGTTGAGCGCCGCGCCGATGTGCTTGGCCATCGCCGCCGTGAAGCCGTCGAAGTTCGTGTTCGGCCGCTTCGCGTCAACCACAGTCACGCTCTCGCCTGGCTTCAGGAATCCGATGTTGCCGTTTCCAAGCGAAAGCTCGTCATCGTCGGCCGGTGCGCCCTCGGGATACCCGCCATCCGGATTGATAGCGCTTTCGGTCTCGACGAAATCTGGAATGCCGCCATCCTCCGACGTGACGAAGACAGAGAAAAGGCCGTTGATGACGGCCGCCATGATCTCTGCTTCCGTGTAGCGCGTGAGCTGCTTTACGCTCTCGATCACCGGTGCCAGGTACGGCACGCCCCGGTACTGCGTCGGCCGGATCGCGTTGAAAACGTGCAGTACGTTCGGGTTTCCCGTTAGATCGCCGCGCGCCGGGACGCGCACCCAGTCGCGCTGCGTCACCTGATCGCGGTATCCCTTCTCGACCCAGTACGCGACAACTCGCCCCTGGTCGTCGATCTCGATGCCATTTCGAACGCGGTTGCCGTTCTCGGTGTTCTTCGCGTCGATGCCGGCCGAACCCGCAATCTCTCCGGGGCTGCAGCACAGGTCGCCCTCGATCAACCGTATCGCAAGCTCAATCGGCGCGCCGTTGTCGACGTACGAATGGAGCCCGAAGACCTCGCCGCCTACGAGCCACGTCAAAAGAGCTATTTGCTGCAGCTCGTAGAAATTGTTCTGGCCGGTAACGTCGCACGATTTGGAACGAGCCCATGTGTCGAACCGAAACTTCACGTCGGCCGCGATCTCGTCGGCGCGCTCTTTCGGTATTCCGAGCCGCCGCCATGCGATCTTGGGGCTCACGCGCAAGCCCGACCCGACGATGTGAACCAGGTTGCGGTTAATGGCGCTCGTTGCAACGGGCGCGTTGTAGTAAAGGCTCCGGCTCCGCTCGCGAAGCGTCCTCAGGTTCGCGTCGATGTCCTTTTGCGGGGACGCGCTCGCGTAATCCCATCCCTTCATGGATGCTTTCGACCTCGAAGCGCCGCCGCTGGAATAACCGTATGCCTGGATTACGCCCGTCGCAGCGTCGGCGCGCGCGGCTGCAAGCCGCGATTCAGCACGCCGCTTCGCCCACGTCGGGCTGATGGCGCTCACCGCCCTCTCGAAAACGCTCATATCGCTCCTATCCCATCGGTACAATACGCTTGAACTTGCGCCGGTTCGTCCCTAGCTCGTGGTCGAGCTCTTGCTTGAGCTCCCTGCGGGTGTCCATGAGATCAGACAGGTCGGCGCGCGTGACCGTGCGCGAGCCAAGGCTGTAGCTCTGGCCCGCCGTCACCTTCAAGATCGCGTCTTCCACCGCATCGAGCATCGCCTGCAGCTTTTCAACCCTCGATGTGTCGCTCATACTTCAAACCCCTTGCTAACTCGCCGGCGCCGCGCCTTCTTCACCGGCTGATCCGTCGCGCCACGGCGCGCGCGTTCCAATTTGGCCATGTCTGGATTGAGCGCGCTGAACGCGGCAAGTGCGTAGTTGCGGCAATCGAGCGCCTCGTTCCGCTTGTGCCTGGAAACCTTTTTCCATACCCATTTCTCAGACGAGTTGAGCACCATGCGCTCGCTCGTAAGCCCGTCAAAGAAAGCGGCGTCGTATCCGCGCGCCTTGTCTGTCGGGAAATGGCAGTACCGCGCGCCCGGTGTCTGCACTGTAAGCGCGCTCATGATCTTCTCTTTCCCGGCATCTACCCCGAGCACGTAAAGCCAGACGGTCACGTTACGTGACCGGCCTCGCGCGTCCAACAAGGTCGCTTCCTGTTTACTCGGCTTCGACGGGGTAAACGGAACGCCTTCACCGCCTTTACCCTTGATTGCAAACACGCGCTTGCCGAGCCGCTTGGCGCATTCGCGGTATACGTCTTGCGTGTGATGGCCGCCCGAATCGACGAATGTGAGACTGATTTTCAACGTTTGACCGTCTTTGTACTGCCATTGCCTGTCTATAACGTCATCCAATTGGCTCCAAACGTTAGGCAGTCTCTCGGAATCAGGCGTGTCGGGCCGTCCCCAGATGACGCCACGCTGAATGCCCCACGTCTCTTCGAACAAGCCGTGGCCTACAACCTCGTATTCCAAGCGATTGTCTTGCGTGTCGACGCCGCACGTTAGGCATAGAACCCCATCCGGTAATTCCGCCTCGTAGTCTTCGCGCGCTTCAGCGAGCTCATCGACGTCGGCTATATCGCCGCGCTCTTCCCAGAGTTGGCCAAACAAGGTGTTGAACACCGTTTTCAGCTTGCTCGGGTCGTCGCCAGCTTCCAGGAAACGCCGTATGATGTGCTCCCACGACATCCAGGGTGACAAAAAGGCGTTGATCCAGAACGATCGCGTACCAGATGTGGCCGCGTCGGGATTCTTCGCAATCCACTTATGCTCGGCATCGCGCATTTGCTTCTCGGTCGACAAGCATCCGCACGCCGGGCAGCAATACGCAATGTCGCCGATTATGAACCGCTCATGGCTTCCCTCCGTGATCCGCTCGTGCTCGAATCGTATGTTGTCGAATGTGATGAAGCGGTATTCGCCGCAATGCGGACAAGCTGCAGACCAATACTCTTGAGTTCCTTGCATGTACTCTACCTCTATGGTCGATGATCCGCGTGTCGTCGGCGTGCTCACCATCACGATTTTCGAGTTGTAAAACGTTGCTGTACGCGCTTCGAGCAACCCTGCCGGATTACCTTCGCCGCCAGCGTCCTTCGCCCATCGATCAATCTCATCGCCGAACACGTAACGCGCCGGCACAGATGCCAGGTTCGCAGGGCTGTTGCTGCCCGTCATGGTCAGCATGCCGCCGGGAAAGCGCTTCTTCAGCGTCGTGTTCGCGGCGCTTCGGCCCTTGGCCGTCGCCACTTTGCGCTTTAGCGGCTTACAATCGCGTATAGCCGGCGCAAGGCGTCGCTTGCTGAAGTCTTCGGCGTTGTCGTTCGTCGGCGTGACCCACATCACCGGGCCCGGATCGATGTCGATGACGTACCCGAGCATGTTCAGCAGGGCCTCCGTCTTTCCGACCTGCGAGCTCGCTACCACGACGATCTTGTGAACCGCCGGTTCCGTGAACGCATCCATGATCTCGGCAAGGTACGGCGTGCGAGCGGTGCGCCACTGGCCGGCTTCCGCGCTGTTCTCGCTCGAAAGCCTCCTGTTGCCGTCAGCCCACTCGGTGACCGTTGTGTCGGGCGGCATCGGCGAATGCCTTGACGATAGCTTTATGCTTAAAGCCCTTGTCCTCTCGAAAAGCTCTGGATATTCACGCGCTTCATCCTTTATCGTCATCTTCAAACGCTTTCCCCTGCTCTTCGGCAAGGCGTTCTTGGTAGTAACCAGGGTTGTATTCGAAACGAGACATGTCTTCCTGTATCGCGCGAACCTCTGATTTTATAATCGCCGCGATAACGGCTGCATCTGTCTCGCCGACGAGTAGCGGCGCAAGCTTGCCGGGAAGCGCCGACATTGCTGACCTATGCGCAAGCAGCAATTCGGTAACCCAATCCTCAACAAACTCCGCGCGGTGATACTTTCCAAGCATCTCGTCGCGCTCGCGCTCTTTCATGTCGGCCGTTGCGCGCTTTATGCGAACCTCTTGGCGCGCACGTTCGACCTTCAGATCGACAACATCGTCATCCGAGGCGCTGTCAAATTCCTGATCATCGTTATCCAAACTCGTCGCGCCTTTCTTAACGGCGTTAAACCGTGCGTACTCTCGCCGCGCCTCATCCAGGTCATAAGTGAACCATCCCTTCTCGTTGAGCTCGTAAGGAATGACGCCGGCTTTCGCGAGTTTATGCACATACTGCCGGGTTACGCCCAATTGCTCAGCTAACTCAACAGCGCCAACGCGATCAGCCATGCGTGAAACCCCTTGCAAGTAAACTTGTCAACCCAGCCGTTTGACTCGCGCGCGCACGCGCGCGAAATTAAACTCACGGGCGAGTAAACCTAACCCTCTGGTCAACCTAAAACACCAGGTCAGAAAACTAGCGATATTTCGCGCCCCCGAGCCCGCTGAGCCTTGAGCCGCGCGAAAGAACCTACCGAGCACAAGAGACGCGACAAAAGCGGGCTCCCAGCGCTCCGCGCTGGTTGCGAACGCGCCTCCGTGCATTCCCTGGAAAAACCTCAGCCGTCAAGAAAGGTACTCATTCAGTTTTTCCTCGATGCGCCTGTTGATCTCGCGCTCGACGTTCGGGTTGACCTTCTCGTTATCGATCATCTGCGGAACGGAAAGATGCGAACGCACCACGTCGATCGGCAAGCCGCTCCATCCGCGTTCTGTCTTCCTAGGTCTTGTTCCAGGCGTTCGCGTGAACGGCAACCCCTTTGCCACGAACACCGGGAATTGCGGATAGGTCGTCGATTTGAGAACGATCTTTCCGCTCGCCTTCAAGGGCTTCCATTTCACGGTTCCGCGCTTCAGCACAGACATCGCGAAATGCGTAGGCGTAAACGGCCTGCCGCGCCATTCGAGCTCGTAGGTGTCGATGGTAACACCGGCAAGCGCTATCGAATCGACAACCTTGTAGCCCCTCGATGCGCCTGTCACCTCGCCTTTCTTGATGTTGTACACCTTCGTGACTTCGGTGCCGACGATCGTCTTCGCGCCACGCCGCGCCAGGTCGTTGAGGACTCGCTTGGTTCCCTTTGCCAGGTCTTTCTTGCAATTGGTGAGATTATTCATTACCTCGTCGTAGTTGCGCAGGTCAATCGTCATCGCCATAGCTACATCCTCACGCCGTAACGCTGGCCCATGCATGAGCCCATGTCTGCGAACCTGTCGACGCTCACGATCGCGCCGGGCTTCGGCCGCGACAACGGAACGGGAACGCCGAGGGCGCGCAGGAACGCCCGCGCCATCGACGTGTCGTGCGCAAGCGCGCAGCGCGTCATGAAGTCCATCCACGTCTCGCCCTCACGCATCCGCATATGATCGCTCCTTATCGCAACGCGCGCAGCGCGGACGGTCGATGCCGTTCGGGTTTGCGCGTGAAAGGAGGAAAGACGCCCCGCCGCGCATGCGCCGTGCCTGTCGTTGGAAACAAGAAAGCCGCCAGGCTTGGCGGCTTCTGATGATTGTGTTGTGCGCTTACAGATATCGCACTCTAGCAAAAATACGAAAAGGGGTGGCGGTTTGTCAAGCGGTAATTCTACAATTCGAGATCGCCGACGAGTATCCGTGTGATGCCGATCGAGTCAATCCAGTCGAACGCCACGCCTTCGCGGTCTCGAGCCGTTCGCCTCGGCACGCCGAATTCGTCTTTGATGTAATCCCAAGTCAGGCAATCGACGTAACGCCATTCGAGCACGTCGGCGTACTTATCGCCGCCAGGCATTCCGTCGCGGACGGCTCGGATTATCACGAGAGCCTCGCCGATGAAGTCAATCAGCTCGGCTTCCTCGGTGCGCAGCGTGTTGAGCATCGGGTTCACTTCGTCTGCCAGACGGATAGCCGCGCTCGCCGTTGGGTCCGGTATCGAATGGCGCGAAGACACGGAAGGCGGTCGCCAGTCGTCGCACCCGTTCATGATCATCAGCTGAACGTCGTGCAGCCTCGCGACCGCCTTCTTCACCTTCTCGAATCTTGTTCTCGCCTGGCTCAATTGTTCCCCGATTGCATGTGTGACCTGGGAACAATTCTATTGCTCGGCGATCGTGGCAATCGGCTCGTCAGCCGTCTCCACATCCGCTCACAAAACCGTTGATTTCAACCTCTAGGACTTCCCATCTTCGCGCGTCACGTCCTCTATGCCGAACACGACGAACGCTTCCCTCAGCCCGTGGCCCGACAAGACGTAGGCGATTTTATACTTTCGTGTGTTGATCTTATGCCGGGCTTCCGTGCCGCCCTCGACGCAGCGAAACTCGATGGTGTCACCCGAGTTGAAGCCCCGGTCGTTCCTCCTTATCTCGAAGCGCTTGCGCCCCTCGACCACGGCGTCGGCAAAAGGCTTTTCGATTTTCAAGATGTGCTTCACGTTCATCGCCCTCCTTAGAATCTCTCCCTATGCGGCGTCACCTTTTTGCAGAACGGACACCACATCGTTTTCACGTGGCCGCGCCTCTTCGTCTTGCCCCGCTTGCGCTGTATCGGTGTCACCTGGTGGCACGCGGGGCATTCCATCCAGCTAAGCATCTTCATCGCCCTCTTCTCTTTTCGGGAGTCTGCTGTGCCTCGCGTTGCGCCCGATCGGGCAATCCTGCTTCGTGAGCTTCGCCGGATCGACGTGACGGCGCTTTATTTCGCAATAGAACCGCCAGGGAGCGCGCCTGTTGCGTTGCGGTATGCAGCTCATGTGCTTGCATCCGTAGCAGCGCGTCCCCGCAAGCTGCTCCACCTTATGCGGCTCGTTGCTCACCTTCGAGTAGTTCAGCTTTATCGGCTGCATCCAAACCGCCATCAGTCAACCTCCACGCCAAGATCGACGAGCTCGTCGTAAACGCTGTTAAGCCGATGCGCGCACTCGACGGACATGAGGTCTTCCGGGACCATCCGGTACATGGAGCGCGCCGCCTCGAACGCATGCTTCGCCGTAGCCTTTGCGGAAGCAAGCTCGCCGAGCTTCTCGAAGTTCCAAGCATTGAGCGCAGCCAGTTCGCGTTCGAGGTCATGGATGCGGCGAATCAGGGCGTCGGCATACTCGCCGATCGGCTCCTGCGCCGGGTCCGCCCAACGCGGGCAGGTCTTGTCGGGCAATACCGGCACGCCGCATGCCTTGTCTTTCCAGCAAACGAGCTGCGAATCGCCCGTATGGGTTTCGATCCTGGAATGGCCGCACCCATAGCACGTCTGGTCACTCACGGCTTCACCTTCCTTCATGTTGACCCCCCTAATTCCAGGGCCCCTCGTACTGCGCTTTGAGCCAGCTTTCCAGCTTTTCGATGGCCGGATCGCGCGCTTCGATGTCTTCGTCGGTGATCCCGACCGTGTACATGAACAGCCCCGGCGCTTCCAGTATGTCGACGATCGAAACGGCGCTCTTCAAGATGTGGTCGTCGAAGCCATCCGTCATAAAATGCATGCCCCAGTTGTTAGGCATCTTTAGCACCCCTCGAAATCGGTCCACACGCCATGAAGCGCAATCGACTTGTTAGCCCACATGACGCATTCTTCGAGTTTCGTCAGCGCCAGCGACTTCTCGCGGCCCGGCTCGCAGCGGAGCGCGATGAACGCTTCGAGGTTTTCGGCGGAATCGCGGATCAGATCGCTCGCGTCGACCTGATCGCGTTCGAGCTCGTGTTGTTTGAACGTCTCGCTGTTTCTTTTCATCTTGTTCACCTTCCTAGTCATTGCATGGTGTTCCGCGTCGTATCGCAGATAGCAGCCGAAGCAGAGCGCCTTCAAGTTCTCGCGCCGGCAATCCCATGGCCGGTGGTTCAGGTGGGCAACGATCAGCGTGCGCTTGTGCGTGTCGAACGGCTCGCCGGGCCTGCGGCATTGCATGCCGCATTCCTCGCACTTCCAGCCTGCTTCGCCTTTCACCACCTTCGCGAGTTTTTCCCAATTCGCCGGATTTTTCTTCCAATCCATCGGCATCGGCTCACTCTCCGTTCGTTAATTGATTCCTCTTGCCATTCCTCCATTGGCTGAATCGCCAATGGAGCTTGTTCATGCATTGCTCGACGAACCACTGCTCTTCAACTTGAAGTTCCTCTGCTGTGCAGATCATGAGACGGCAAAAGTTCTCGACTTCGAGTTCGACGCGCTCTTTCGCTTCGGTCAGCCATTCTGGTTCGCTCATGACTCTCCTTCCCCGCTCAAGCCGCGCCCGCACATCGGGCAGTTGTTGATTACGAAATGGTCGTCAATCTCAATCTCGGTCGAGAAAACGTCATCGCTCGCTACGTACTTCAGAATCGGCTGCTCCTGCGTCTCGCCGTCACACCTGCGGAGCGTGCGCGTGCCTATGAAGAAATAGCCGTCACCACCGATAATCAGCTTGCCATGCTCGCAGTAATCGCACATCAGCCCTCTCCTTCCCCGCGCAGTACGTCATCAATCGTCACTGGCCCGATGATGCTGTAGCACCGCTTTCGGCAACGGTCGATTTCCCTGTCCACGTAGCCTTTCAGGCGTTCTGCCCGATTGCCCTTGAACCACTTGGCCTTGAAGCTGGCCAGCTCCTCGCGGTACTCTTCCTCGCTCGAATCGCAGCTACGCCACCATTCCTCGGCGTGCAGCACCTTCGCCGCATCGCGCAACAGCTCGGAGAACTCGGCATCCTCGGTCATGCTTGCCGCATCCTCGACGCGGTAGCAGACGTAATCCATGCTCCCGCCGCTCATTTGTTGCCCCTTTCCCCGCGCAGCCGTTCGGCGTTCGCATGGTCGCCTATTACCTCGATCCTGTGAGGTGGGGTGACGATCACGAGCCTGAAATCGTTCGGCATGTTCCAATCGCCGTAATCGCACCTGACGACGCCTTCGACGTACTCGGTCTCGCCCGTCTTGCCCTCGAACCACGCGCCGCCCATATTCTTGGGGAAGCGCCAGTACCAGCCCTCGTACACGGGCTTGCCGTCACCGTCGAGCACGCGCACCATAGGGACGCCTTCGAGCCTTCCAGTATCGGGCTTCAACGGGCACCCGTCGCATGTGCTATACGGGCATTCAAGCCGTTTCCTGTCACCGCATGCATTCTCGTAGCCACACACTCCGCTCATTCCGCATCACCCATCACAATTCATCTTCGTAAAACAGCGCGACGGTTTCCCCGCACTCCCAGCATTGCGACGAGAACGTGCCGCCGAAAAGCTGCTCTATGTCATAGTCGTCTGGCTCGTAGCGTTCCTCGAACCCGCACTTCGGGCATTTCCAGCGGAACTCGGCTATGCACTTCACCACGGTCACGCCTGCCTAGCTCATTCTGCATCACTCCGCAGCAGCCCGAGCGCCTTCGCCATGCCGCGCAGCTCGTGGTAGCGCGGCGAGTGCGTCACCTCGCCCGTCCTGTACTCGTTGGCGTCGGCCTTCTCGTATGCGGCGAGCAGCTCGCGGGCAAACCTTTCCAACGTGAGCGTGCGCTTCGTCGCTACGTCGAAGCAGCCCTGAAGCACCTTTATCTGTAAATCCAGCTCTGGCGCATAGCAGCGCTTATCCTCTTCGAGCTCGTTGCCGTAGTCATCGACAGCCGGAGCTTCCCGCACGCAATGCGCGTTCACGTCCTGTGGGTAGTCGTAACCAGGGACATCCAGAAGCACGTGGTTGTATTCACTGACGCCCTTCACCTTCGCGAAAACCCAATCATCGAAACCGTAAGACGTGCTGACGTTCACGGCTTCGCCCGGTCGGACCGGTTGGGCGTCGTAGTCGGACGGCAGCTTCATCCACCAGTACCGGAGCGCATCCGCCATGTTCCCGGCGATAACCTCGTCAGTGCGATCCGCGCAGTTCACTCCAAGCAGGTCGGCGACGCTGTAAAACGGATTTCTATCGGCCATTTTCGTATCTCCAATCTCGAATCAGAAAAGAATTACTTGTTCTTTGCTACGCGCCAGGTTCCTCGGACGCCGTTTCCTCGGTCTCATCTGCGAGGATTCCGAAAAGACACTTAGCGTCCGCTTGCTTTCCTCGTCCGTGTTTTGGCACGCGGTTTCATTGCCCGCATCCTCTCTGGGCCTGCAATGCAGCGGGTATCTGCCCTCTAATCTTCTCGATGTCGTATATCAGGTCTTTCAAATCGCGATCGAGGTACGAGAGATTTACACCCGTTATGGCGCGGTACTTTTTGATACCGCGTTCTATGCCGCCAGCACCGCCCCAGACCTTCAACTGCCTGCGCAGCTCATCGAACGCGGCTAATTCTTCCTGCAGTTCGGCTATCCGTGCGGCATCTGAATGAGCGAGTTGCCATTCGTACTTTTTCGCTGCTGCAGTCTCGCCTTCCTTGTACGCAGCCTGGACTGCCGACGCCGATGGCGTCTGATTGCATAGCGCGCGAATAAGGCACGCGAAGAAGGGTCGAGCGATCGCAGGCGCTTGCTCGTCGTGAAGCGATAGGGGCTTTCGCACTGTGCGCATTGCGCGCGTTTCACCATCTGGCCCTGCATACACCTCGTAAATGCCCCACTTCGGCGGTATCTCTTCCCTGCGTGTTGCGGCGAGGACGTCTTCTGTCGTAACGAGGCTGTAGTAGTCGATCCAGTCGAAGAAGATGTTATGCTTGCTGGAATCCTGAAGCTCGCGGCGCAAATCGGCGCGCGAAACCTTGATTTCTATTCCCTCGATAGAGTAATTGTTTGACTTGTACACGTTCACCGCGACGGCATCGAGGCGGCGCTTCTGCTCAAGCCCCGTTGCGTTGCCGACCTCTTCGGCGTAAGCGAATTTCCGGTGGTCGCCGTATTTCTCGTGCAGCAGAACGCGGATGTCTGCCGTAGTGATCTTGGGTTTAGCCATATCTGCTAATCGACCTCGCTTTCCATCTTGCGTGCTTCGTATTTGATTCTCTTGACCCTTCGCGACTGCTCGACGTTGCTCCAATAGCGCTCGCGGCGCCGTGCCAACACTTCGTCGCGGTGCTCTTCGTATCGGCGTTTTTGCTGGGCTTTCACCTTGTCCTCGTTTCTGCTCGACCAGGCTTTCTTCCGGCACTGGTCGGAGCAGAATCGCTGAGTGCTCTTGCCTTGCCCGAAAAGCTCGCCGCAGAACTCGCATTTGACAAGCGGTCGTGTGCGCTCCACGATCTCGATTTGCCTAAGCTTGTCCCTTTCGCGTTTCCTCCTGGCGTTCATTCGCGCGAGCATCTTCCCACGTGGCGTCATGGCTCTGTCGTGCATTTTCTCCTTGCCGCCGCGCTCGTAGTAGTAGCGCCTGCCTCTCGCTTTGTTCCTGCATTTCTCGCTGCAGTACGTCT
>JAFUBE010000375.1 GCA_017460365.1 Eggerthellaceae bacterium | reverse complement strand
CCGAAAAATGACAGATCGTGACTGACGGGCAGTGTCACGCCGCGGTTAGGGCGGGGTAAAGGCGCATATACCAAGGCGGGTTGCTGCTGACTTTGGCCGAGGCGACGTTGCGGTTCGGCGACTCGTGCATCTCGGGTGCTTTTAAGGGGCCTGCACACAGGCAAAGCGCTCTGACCGATATACTGGGGCGAGCAATGGGGTATCTTCCACCTTGCTACGTTTAACGCCGCACGACGCCTGAAGCATTCGGGTGCTGGTGCGGATTTTGGAAGGGAGATGCCGTGGTTCATTTCGTAGGCGCCGGGTCGGGCGCTGCCGACCTCATAACGGTGCGTGGTGCGCGTCTGCTCGGAGAGGCTGACGTCATCATATACGCGGGTTCGCTCGTGAACCCCGATCTGCTCGAGTACGCCAAAGAAGGCTGCGAGATTCACAATTCTGCGCACATGACGCTCGAGGAAGTGATCGATGTCATGAAGGCGGCGGAAGCCGCCGGTAAGATGGTCGTGCGCCTTCACACGGGCGACCCGTCCCTGTACGGTGCCCATCGCGAGCAGATGGACCTGCTCGATGAGGCTCATATCGCCTACGATGTGGTGCCCGGCGTGTCGTCGTTTTGCGGTGCCGCTGCGGCGCTCAAGGCCGAGTACACGTTGCCGAACGTGTCGCAGTCGGTCATCATCACGCGCATGGAGGGCCGCACGCCCGTGCCGGAAGGCGAGAAGTTGCGCCTCATGGCCTCGCACGGGTGCACGATGGTGCTGTTCCTGTCGACGAGCCTGCTCGACGGCGCGGTCGAGGAGCTGCTCGCGGGCGGCTACGATGCCGATACGCCCGCGGCCATCGTGTACAAGGCGACGTGGCCCGATGAGCAGGTGTGGCGCTGCACGGTCGGCACGCTCGCCGAGACGGCCCGCGCCGCCGGCGTGAAGAACACGGCGCTCATAACGATCGGCGGTTTCCTCGGCGATGCTTATGAGCGCTCACGCTTGTACGATCCCACCTTCACGCACATGTTCCGCGAGGGAAGCGATGCGTAACCTCGCGCTTATAGCGTTTACGCGCGAGGGATGCACGCTCGCGGCCGAACTCGCGCGGGACCTTTCCGCTGGATGCGAGCATGCGGGTGCAGCGTGTTCGGTTGCGGGCCCTGCGCGCTTCGCCGCAGACGCGGGGATAGACGCCTACGAGAGTCTCGCGGCATGGACGGCCGAGCATTTCGAACGCGATGACGCGCTCGTGTTCGTGGGGGCGACGGGCATCGCCGTGCGGGCGATCGCGCCGCACGTGCGCGACAAGTTCAGCGACCCCGCGGTCGTGAGCGTCGACGAGGCGGGGCGCTTCGCGGTGCCGCTTCTGTCGGGGCACGTCGGGGGAGCGAACGAGCTGGCCCGTGCGATCGCCGACATTACGGGCGGGCAGGCTGTCGTATCGACGGCCACCGATGTGAACGGCCTGTTCGCGGTCGACGAATGGGCGGCCCGCCACAACCTCGCCATCGTCGAGCGCGCCGTTGCGAAGGAGGTCTCGGCGGACCTGCTCGAGGGGCGCCCGATCGGGTGCGCGAGCGATTTCGGCCTTCCGGCCGATCTACCGGCGGGAATCGTGGACGTGTCGCGCGACGACCTCGCGACATGCCCCGAAATTGGTTTCACGGTCTCGCTCGACGATACGGCGGCGCCGTTCGCGCGCACGCTCCATCTGGTGCCGCGTGCCGCGACGATCGGCGTCGGGTGCCGCAGGGGCGCGGCCACCGCCGTTCTCGAGGCCGCGGTGCGCGAGGCGCTCGATTCCGCACATATATCAGCGCAAGCGGTTACCACCTTGGCCTCTATCGACGTGAAACGCGACGAGGTGGCCATCGGCGAGCTCGCCGAGAAGATGGGCTGGGTCACGAAGTTCTACACCGCCGACGAGCTCGTCGCCGTTCCCGGTGCGTTCTCGCATTCGGATTTCGTCGAACGCACGGTCGGCGTCGGCAACGTATGCGAGCGTGCGGCGTGCGCGGGCGGGGGCGTGCTTGTAGTGAAAAAGCAATCGAAAGACGGCGTCACGGTGGCGGTGGCCATCGATGAAGCGGCGCTCGATTCGAGCGATTGGAGGATGCATGGCTAAAGGAAAGCTCGCCGTCGTGGGGATCGGCCCCGGTGGTGCGAACGACATGACGGGGCGGGCCCGCGAGGCGGTCGGTGCGAGCGACCTCATCGCCGGTTACACGGTCTATGTCGATTTGCTACGGGCCGAATTCCCCGACAAGGAGATCTTCACGACGCCCATGCGCAAGGAGGTCGAGCGGTGCCGCGCGGCGCTTGAGCAGGCTGCAGCCGGCCGTTCGGTCGCCATGGTGTGCTCGGGCGATCCCGGCGTGTACGGGATGGCCGGCCTCGTCTTGGAACTGTCGCGCGAATATCCGCCCGTCGACATCGAGGTGGTTCCCGGCGTGTCCGCCGCCAACGGGGGCGCGGCCGTGCTCGGTGCGCCGCTCATGCACGATTACTGCGTCATCTCGCTTTCCGACCTGCTCACTCCCTGGGAGACGATCGAGCGCCGGCTCGCGGCGGCGGCGCAAGCAGATTTCGTCATAAGCCTGTACAACCCTTCCTCGCACAAGCGACCCGATTACCTGAAGCGTGCCTGCGACGTGCTGCTCGCGCATAAGGATCCCTCTACCGTATGCGGCCTGGTGCGCAACATCGGCCGCGCTGGGGAGGAGTCGCGCG
>JAFUBE010000374.1 GCA_017460365.1 Eggerthellaceae bacterium | reverse complement strand
CGCTGCATCGACGCCTTCGCTGAGTGCAACGAAAAGGTCACGATAATCGAATCGGATTTCGAGTCGACGATAGAGGCGGTTCTCGACGCCGTTCACCCCCGTTGGAGCAGTCTGCAATCGGCTTAATGCTCTGCAAGCGTGTGCCTGGTGCCAAATCGTAGCAAACGATGCCAAGAGAAGTTAAACGGTGCCACTCCGTGGGCTATTCCCACTCAATGATTCCTGCACCGTCCGATTTTTCATTTTCGTGCCGTCTCGTGCCGCCACGTCTCACCCGTGTCGTCCCGTTACGGGTGAGTATTTTCTTTCGGGGCGTTCTGTTGGAACTCACCTATGGGGAGTATTTTGCCCGACATGGGGAGTATTGCGTTTTACCTGCGGTTTTGCCGCTCCATCGCGGTGGAGTGAGTTCCAGGCGGGTTTTCGGGCCTTCCGGCCGATATGGGGAGTATTGTTTTCCGACATGGGGAGTATTGGGGACTACCTGCGGAAACGCCATTTTCTCTGCCTGCGGGTGAGTTCCAGTTTCGGAGTCTGCCGGATTCATCAGCGGCCCATTCGAGAGAACCCTCCGAGACCGGTTGGCCTGCATGGGTTTCAATCGGTTGTTTCTTCTCACGTTTCTCTTACCTATGGGGTCCGAGCATTCGGAACCGCCTTTCGATCTACGAAGCTTCGCAACCAACTCGAGGTCGAGTAGCCTCTGAAACACCTACTTAAAATTCCTCTGAATTACTTGTATAATATCCTCTGAATTGCGAATGAAGGAGGACTGCATGCCCTACGGCAAGCTCAAACCCGAAGGCTACATCAGCAGGATCGTCGACACGAAGCTCGAACGCCTCCTCGGCCTCTTCGGAGCCGTCGAGGTCGCTGGCACGATGTGGTGCGGCAAGACGTGGACGTCTCTCGCTCGCGCCGAGAGCGTCACGCGCATCGGGCTGCCCGGCCCGAGGTCGGCGGCAGAGGCGGACCCCTCGACCGCGCTCATCGGGGCGCGACCGCACCTGGTTGATGAGTGGCAGGACGTGCCCGCCATATGGGACGAGGTCCGTGCCGCCGTCGACGCCGACGCGGCATCCCAGGGTTCCTTCATACTCACGGGCTCGGCGGAACCCAACAAGGACAAAGTGCACCATAGCGGCGCTGGCAGGATCGCGAAACTGCGCATGAGCACCATGACGCTGCAGGAGACGGGCGTGTCGTCGGGCGCGGTCTCCCTGGCGGGCCTCTTCGAGGGAAGATTCGAGCCGCAGCTGGTGCAGCAGAAACTCGAGCCTCTCGCGACCGCCGTATGCAAGGGCGGATGGCCTGCACTGGCGGCTTCCGAGGGGGCGCAGCCCGAGTACCTCGACTCGTACTTCGAGGCGCTCTTCGGCGTGAGCATCCCGAGGAAGGGCCTTATTAGCAGGGAGTCCAGGGGCGTGGCCCTCTCGCTCGCCCGCAACATCGGCACAGCGGCCAAGCTCGCGACCATAGCCGCCGACGCGCAGTTGAGCTCCTCGAGCCCGAAGATCGCTGCCGAGCGGGCCTCGGCGCACATATCGGCCCTCGAGGACCTCTACGTCGTCGAGCCGATCAAGGGCTGGGACGCGCCCATCAGGTCCAGGAGCAGGCTGCGGACGAAGCCCAAGCGCTATTTCGCAGATCCATCGCTCGCCGCGAGCCTCCTGCAGGTCACACCTGAAAGGCTCCTGGGCGACGGGCAACTGTTCGGGATGCTCTTCGAATCGCTGGCTATCCACGACCTTGGGGTCTACGCACGCGCCCTGCCAGGCGCTCCTGCCGATCCGCTCTTCTACTACCGGGACTCGGACGGGTTGGAGGTGGACGCGGTGGTCGAGCTGCGCGACGGAAGATGGGCGCCCATAGAGGTAAAGCTCGGCGAGAACAAGGTACCCGAAGCGTTCGAGAGCATCGCGCGGCTGCGCCGGAAAGTGGCCGCGAACCCCGCCGCGAGGAACCCAGAACCCGTATTCAGCGCCGTGATCGTGGGCGCGGGCGAATATGCCCGCTATGACCGCGATGCAGACACCTACGTGATTCCCTTGACCTCGCTCGGGGTCTAAACATGTAAGATGCGGTTACGAGCAACCGCATGCAGATGCGTTGAAAGGTAACGTGATGGTCATCTTGATCGCCGGAGCATCGCGCGTGGGAAAGACGCTCCTAGCCCAGCGCATGCTCGAAAGGTACGGCGTTCCCTACCTCTCCATCGACCATTTGAAGATGGGCCTGATTCGCAGCGGAAACACCGATCTCACGCCCGAGGATGACGACGCTCTTACGGAATATCTTTGGCCAATCGTGCGCGAGATGGTGAAGACCGCAATCGAGAACGGTCAGAACCTTGTCGTCGAGGGCTGCTATGTCCCGCCGCACTGGCGACGAGATTTCGAGGAAGAATACCTCAGGTCTATCGAGCTCGTCTGCTTGGCAATGTCAGACGCTTACATCAATGCTCATATCGGCGAGATAAGAGAATACGCCTGTGCCGTCGAGACCAGGCTGGACGACTCTGGCTGCACGCTCGGCGCATTGAGGGAAGACAACCGCCGCTGCATCGACGCCTTCGCTGAGTGCAACGAAAAGGTCACGATAATCGAATCGGATTTCGAGTCGACGATAGAGGCGGTTCTCGACGCCGTTCACCCCCGTTGGAGCAGTCTGCAATCGGCTTAATGCTCTGCAAGCGTG
>JAFUBE010000373.1 GCA_017460365.1 Eggerthellaceae bacterium | reverse complement strand
GGTCGGCGCTGGCGCGCCGCGGGCGGCACGAGTGCCGCCCCTACGGGGCCTCCCGCGACCCGTCGCCTCCGCCGCGGGGTTCGGCCAACCTTGCCCGTTTCGGACCCGCCGCACGTTCGGCCCGTTCCGCCCGTTGCGTATCCTGTCAACCCCGTAGGGGCGGCACTCGTGCCGCCCGCGGCGCGCCAGCGCCGAACGCCGCGAATTGCGCCAGATCGCGTCTGACGTGAAGTGTCACGCTCGAAATGCGGCACATTTGCTACCATACTCTGTCGTTGAACAACGAGAGGAACCGTACATGAAACAAGAGAACATCCGCAACGTCGCGATTATCGCGCACGTCGACCACGGCAAGACCACCATCGTCGACCGCCTGCTGTATACCGCCGGCGTGTTCCGCGAGAACCAGCAGGTCGCCGAGCGCGTGCTCGACAGCAACGACCAGGAGCGCGAGCGCGGCATCACCATTCTTTCCAAGAACATCTCCGTCACGTACAAGGACGTGAAGATCAACGTCATCGACACGCCGGGGCACGCCGATTTCGGCGGCGAGGTCGAGCGCGTGCTGAACATGGCCGACGGCGCCCTGCTGATCGTCGACGCGTTCGAAGGCCCCATGCCCCAGACGCGCTTCGTGCTGCGCCATGCGCTGGCAACGGGCATGCGTATCGTGGTTGTCATCAACAAGATCGACCGCCCGGGCGCGCGTCCGCACGAGGTTGTCGACGAGGTGTTCGACCTCATGGTGGAACTCGACGCCTCCGACGAACAGCTCGATTTCCCGGTGGTCTTCACGTCGGCGATGGGCGGCTACGCGCGTTTCGAGCCCGAAGACGACAACATGAACATGATCCCTCTGCTCGAGACCATCATCAACAAGGTGCCGGCTCCCGAATGCCAGCCCGACGGCCCGATTGCGCTGCAGATCTGCACGGTCGACCATTCCAGCTTCGTCGGCCGCATCGGCGTGGGCCGCCTGCATTCCGGCACCATCCACAAAGGCGAGCAGGTGCTCGTCGTGAAGAACGACGGCACGCGCTACAACACTCAGATCAAGCAGGTGTTCACCTTCGAAGAGCTCGGCAAGAAGGAGCAGAAGGAAGTGTACGCCGGCGACATCGTGGCGGTCGTGGGGGTCGACGACGCCGACATCGGCGACATGGTAACGAGCCGCGACCACCCGGTGGTGCTCGATCCGATCGAGGTCGAACAGCCCACGATGGCCGTCGTGTTCGAGGCGTCGACCTCGCCGCTCGTCGGGCGCGAAGGCGAAATCGTCGGCTCGCGCCAGCTGAAGGAGCGCCTGCTGAAGGAGGCCGAACAGAACATCAGCATGCGCATCACCGAGATTCCCGAGTCGACCGGCGTGGAAGTGGCCGGCCGCGGCGTGCTGCACCTGTCGGTTCTCATGGAGACGATGCGCCGTGAAGGTTTCGAATTCCAGGTCGGCCGCCCGCAGGTCGTGTTCAAGACCGACGAGGCCGGCAACAAGATGGAACCCATCGAGGAAGCCACGGTCGACGTGCCGAGCGAATACGCCGGCAAGGCGATCGAGGTCTTCGGCAATGCCGGCGGTGAGATGACCGACATGTTCCAGCGCGGCGACGACACGCACCTCGTGTTCAAGATTCCCTCGCGCGGCACGATGGGCCTGCGCACGCGCTTGCTGAACGCCACGCGCGGCGAAGCCACGATGTTCCATCACTTCAGCGAGTACGGTCCGTACCGTGGCGAGATGGCGCACCGCAAGAACGGCATGATGATCTCGATGTCGACCGGCAAGTCGGTGGCGTATGCGCTCGACACGCTGCAGGAGCGCGGCCGCCTGTTCATCGGCCCGGGCGAGGATTGCTACGAAGGCATGATCGTGGGCGAGTCGGCCAAGGAAGGCGACATGGTGGTGAACGTCGAGAAGTCCAAACAGCTCGGCAACCAGCGTTCGAGCAACGCCGACAAGGCGATTTCGCTCACGCCGCCCGTCACCTTCACGCTCGAGGAAGCGCTCGAGTTCATCGAGGACGACGAGCTCGTGGAAGTCACGCCCCAGTCGATCCGCCTGCGCAAGCGCCTGCTGAGCGCCATCGACCGCAAGAAAGCTGCCGCTGGGAAAGAACCGCGTCTCACACGAGGTTGGCGCGCCGCTTCCCGCCAGGCCCGAAGCGGATCGCCCCCCGCTGCGGGCCTGGCGGGAAGCAGCGC
>JAFUBE010000372.1 GCA_017460365.1 Eggerthellaceae bacterium | reverse complement strand
TGGGCCTGGCGGCGAGCGGGGGCGGTGCGCGCGGGTCAGGCCTGGCGGGAGGCGGGGCGCGAAATGGGCTATGATTCACCAGGTATTCGCGATAGGGAGGTGGCGATTTGAGGGAGAAGCTGTACGCCGACATTGCGGCTTTTTCGCCGTTCAACGAGCAGGAATCCGCTGATCAGCAGGTGATTCTCGGGGCGCTGCGCGAAAACCCGAAGTGCTTCGAGCGCAGCGAGCAAGCGCATATGGCCTGCTCGATCTGGACTGTTGACCCGACTACGACCCGCACCCTGCTCGTCTACCACAACATCTACGATTCATGGAGCTGGATCGGCGGACATGCCGACGGCGAATGCGACCTTCAAGCCGTAGCGCTGCGCGAATTGCAGGAGGAAACAGGGGTCGCGAACGCCCGCATCGTGGAGTGCGGGCCGGGCAACATCTACTCGCTTGAAGTGCTCACGGTGGCCGGGCACGAAAAGCGCGGCGCGTACGTGAGCTCGCATCTGCACCTGAACGTGACCTACCTGGCGATCGCCGACCCGGAAGAGCCCATCCGCTCGAAACCCGACGAGAACAGCGGGGTGCGATGGGTGCCCCTGGAAGACGCCATCAGGCTTTCAACCGAGCCATGGATTCGCGAGCGCATCTACCGGAAGCTCATCGACAAGCTGGAAGCCGTTCGGAGAAGCTAACGCACCCCGATTTGCGCTATCATCGTCAGCCATGGGAAAGGGCAGGGCAACAACAGCATTCGTCGCGTCGTTGTGCATTTACGGAACGATCGGCGGCGTTCTCCCATTCGTGAATTTGCCGACCGAAATCGTGGTGACGTTTCGCGGGCTTCTCGGCACCCTGTTCATCTTGGGAGTGCTCTTCGCGACGAAACGGCGCTTCGATGCCGAGCCGGTGCGCGCGAACCTGAAATGGCTGGCCGCAGGCGGCGCGTGCTTGGGGCTGAACTGGGTGCTGCTCTTCGCGGCGTACCGCGCGACGACCGTGGCGGTCGCGAGCCTGTGCAACTACATGGCACCCGTCATCCTCATCGTCGTGGCGCCGCCGCTGCTCGGCGAGGCGCGCAGCGCGAAGAAGGCGGTCTGCGCGGCCGTGGCGGTTATCGGCATGGTGCTCGTATCGGGCGTGGCCGAAGGCGGGGCTGAAGGAGTGACCGGTGAAGGCGTGGCGCTCGGGTTGGGCGCAGCCGTGTTCGCTGCGGGGCTGGTGTTGAGCAACAAGAAGCTCGGGAAGGTGCCGGTGCTCGAGAAGTCGAGCACGCAGCTCGCGTTCGCCACGATCGCGGCCTGCCCGTTCGCAATCGCCGTCGGCATGGGCCAGCCGCTCGAGCCCGATCCGCTTACCATCGGGCTGGTCGTCATGCTCGGCATTGTGCACACCGGCGTCGCCTACTGCCTGTATTTCGGCGGTCTCGGGCATTTGCGCGCCCAGACGGCCGCCGTACTCGGTTACGTCGAGCCCGCTGTTTCGGTTTTGGTGTCGACCGCGTTTCTACACGAACCGCTCTCGCTCGGCGGATGGATCGGCGCCGCGCTCATCATCGGCGCCGCCGTGGCAAGCGAAGTGCTCGACTGACATTCGGCGCGTCAGAGGCCGAGTTCTTCGACAAGCGCAGCGATGAGCGCGCTCGCCTTCGCGGCAAGCGAACTCGCGTTGCCGACGATGTGTCGGTTCGGATGTGCGGACCAGGCGTCGAGCGTCCGACGGTCGGCAGCGACGGCTTCTGCGACGCTTTCGAAGCGAGCCGTGTTGTTGGCGCGCGTGTACGCGGCGGGATCAGCCAAGGCGATCGACTCCAGGTGGAAAACGGCATCGTAGCGCACAAGCGCCTCGCGCGCCGCGAGCCGGTTCGCCGACAGCGCACGCGAGTATTCCTCGCCTGCAAGGTACGCGCGGCTATCGCACACGCCCCTATCGCATACGACGATGGCCGCCCCCGAATTCAACGCATCCGCCTCCCGTTCCAACTGCAGGCGTATCACCTGCGTTTGAAAATCCAGCATCGACGGGCACGTCCAAGGCGCAATTCCTTCCATGATGAGGTCGGTCGCTGCTTCGGGCACCAACCTGACCGAGGCGCCCTTGTGCACAAGCTCGTCGCGCACGACGCCCATCACCGACGTCTTGCCGGCGCACGGCCCTCCCGTTATGGCGATCACTTTCACGTGCATGCCCATACTGTACGCCAACCGGGCCGGTTTCTCACAGGCATTCGGTGGAGCCTAGAAATGAACGAGCGCGATGCTATGCGGTGGGCGGGCGTCCTTTTCACAAAGCGCGCTGAGCGCTTCCAGGAGCAGATCCCTTTCGAGAGCCAGCACGCTAAGCTGGTCTTCCAGGCTTGCAGAGCGCTCGCAACCGGTTTCGGGCACCGACCGTTCGGAATGCTTGCGGCCCTCCACGACGAGCGCCCTCATGTCGTCGCATCGGTACAGCGTGCTGCGCGAGATGCCCGTCTGCTTCGACACGGCGTAAAACGACACGCGCTTTCCGCCCCCCGCCAGGAAGGCGACCGCTTGCACGACGTTATCGACCATCATCCGATGGCGACTTGAGCGCGATGTCGGCAGCGATGCTTTGCTCACGAGACGACCGCCTATGCTTCGACGAGATGCTGCGATAAGTATTACTTCGGCAACAGCGTATCAGCCGCAGACGCGAAAACTATAGTCTCAATAGTCCTATTTCAACAGAACGCCAGAACCTCGCCACAAAACGAGTTCGCCTTACGAAAGCCGCGCATTGTTCGCGTATAATGGGCCAATGTTTTTCAAAGCGCAATCCAAAACGTTCGAGCTGAGCCCCACGAACATCGACGGGGCTTCGGACTGGTTCGTCGAAATCCAGGAGAAAGCCGGAATCGAGAAACAGGATCGTCTTCGTGCGCGCTTGCTGCTCGAGGAAGCCCTGCTGAACCTGCAAGAGCATTTCGGGAAGCAGCAGGAAGTAACCGCCTTCTTCGAGAAACGGCGCCAAAGATTCCGCTTGCGGCTCGTCACGCACGGAGACAGGTTCAATCCGCTGAAAAGCAGCCAAGAAGAAGCGGATGCATACACGCAATCGCTGTTCTCCGTGATCGACATGCGTGCGCAATACAGCTACAGCATGGGCACGAACATCGTGCGCATACCGCTGCCACGCCGCACTTCGAACCCGGCTATCAAAATCATCATCGCCATCGTTGCGGGGCTGATCATAGGCTTGTTGGGCAACTTGCTCATCCCCGATGCGGCGCAAGAGGTGATCACCGGCACCGTCATCGAACCGCTCGGCAACGCCTGGGTGCGGCTTCTGCAGCTCATATCGGGCCCGGTGATTTTCTTTACGGCGCTCGCGGCAGCCCTCGGCACGAAGCGCATTTCCGATTACGGAGGGTCGCGTTTCACCAGCGTTGCGCGTTATTTCGCCGTTGGTGCCATCATGGTGGTGTTCGCCATGATCGCCTCGATACCGTTTTTGGCCGGGGGGATCACGATTTCAGACGCCGACCAGAGCGTAATCTCATCATCGCTCGATACCGTACTGCAAATCATTCCCAACAACGTGCTCGAACCGTTCAACAGCGCGAACACCCCCCAGCTGCTGCTCGTGGCCATCTTCACCGGCTACGCGCTCGCATCGATGGACGATCGGGTCGCCGACGTGAAATCGCTCATGCAACAGTTGAACCTGGTCGGGCTGACCATCGCCCGGCGAATCTGCGACCTCGTGCCCTATTTCGTGGGACTGCTGCTCTGCCTGAGAATCTGGACTCATAAGACCGAGCTGCTCAGCGCGATCTGGGAGCCGCTTGTGGCTTCGGTCGTGCTGTCGCTCATCGCGTTCGCCGGGTATCTCTGCTTCATAGGCATTCGGCTGCGCGTGAGCCCCGTCCTGCTGGCGCGCAAGCTGAAGGGGCCGTTCTTGAAAACGCTGCGGCAGGGAGTGATCGACTTCGGGGCGGTCGACGAACTCGCCGGAAGATGCCACGACGACCTGGGAATCGACCGGGAATTCGCCAAGGCGGCCCTGCCCCAAGGCCTCATCCTGTTCATGCCCACGAGCGGCATCGGAATCTGGATGTTCGTCATCTTCGCAGCCCAGGTCCAGCAGCTGCCCATCGACCAGATCTGGATCCTGGCGGCAGCCGCGCTCGCGGTAGTGCTCGCCGTGGCGACTCCCCCGGTAACCGGCGCCAACCTGCTCACGTTCGTGGTGGCTTTCTCGTTTTTGGGCATCTCGACGGATTTCATATTGGACGCCATGGTCTTCGACGTCCTCTTCAACGCGCTCTGCATGGCAGTCGACCAGGCGATCCTGCAAGTCGAAACGGCACTGCAGGCGAAACGGCTCGGCTTCCTCGACGAAGACAGGCTCCGAGCCCCGTTGGAAAGCGCCGATCGCTAGTGAAACGCGTCCTTATCGCCACCGCGTGACACTTCCCGTCAGACACGAAGTGTGTCATTTTTTGGGTGGCGCTTGCTTTGCCGCATGTCTCCCACAAAAAATGACACTTCGGGTCTGACGGGAAGTGTCAC
>JAFUBE010000371.1 GCA_017460365.1 Eggerthellaceae bacterium | reverse complement strand
TCTGGGACGAGTGAGCGCGCGGAGCGCGCCTTCTAAAACGCGCGCGACGGAAACCATCCCGCCGAAGGCGCCAGGCGGCTTGGGCGCGCGTGCACTTCTGAAGGTGAGCGTCGGTTAACGGGGGTGTGAACTGTAACGTTCAGATAGCTGTGGATGATGCCCTTACACACGCGCACTTTGCTCTCGGGCGACCGTCCGCTAAAATATTGCTTGATGTAAGCGCTGTCCCGGCCCATGAGCTTCTGCGTGGAAACCGCGCCGCCCTTCATCACGTCGAGCTTGTACATGTCGAAGTCTATGGACTTGAAGTCGATCTGGCTGTCCTTGCCTTTCAGGCTGAAGCCTTGCAGAAGGTGAGCCTGCGTCAGCGGCACTTCCTGGCTCTCGCAGAAAAGGTTCCCCTCGATCGCCTTGTAGAACTGGGGTATCACGAGCGCGCCCGCAGTTTCACGGTACTCGTCTTTCATGGGGTAACCCTGCGTGAGGCTCGTGAAGAAGTACTCGAAGCCCGAATCGTCCTGAGCCGCCTTCGCCTTGCGCTCGTAGTCCATTGCCTCCTCCTGAGCCAGCGCTTCCATGGCCGCAATGCCGCCGCTCCCGCCATCGACCTTATGCGATTCAAGGAGCTCTTCTATCTTTCCATCGTCGAAGTCGAGGAACTCCTCGCCCTGCGAATTCTCCTCAACGGCCAACTGGGTCTGCTGAGCAGGCTGCTGTTCCGGTCGCGCCTCCTCGAAAAGCCCCTCGTCGTGCGCACGGTAGTCCTGCGTGCTGAAGCCGGCGCTGTTCAGGCCCGCAATCACGCGGTTCACCGTCGCCTGGAAATCGGCGGACGACGTGAGCACGTAGCTCATGTTCAGGACGGGCGTGTCGTACTTCCGGGTATGAGGCTGGCGGAGGATGCGCCCGACGACTTGTTCGACGTCCACCTGCGACGTCTTGTTGGCGAGCGTCGCCAGGATGTAGGCGTTAGGGCAGTCCCAGCCTTCCTTCAACGCGTTTACGGTGATGATGAACCTGATGGGACATGCCGGGTCCATCAGGTCTATGTTCTTCAGCTCGTTTACGTTGGCCGTCTTGATGGCTATCTGGTCGGCCGGCACACCGAATTCGACTAGCTTGTCGCGGAGCTTCTCGAAGGTGGTGCTGTCCTCCTTACCTTTCGGCTGCGCCTGGAAGAGGACTATGGGGCGAATTCCCGCCTCGGCAGCCCCGGCGTCCCTGGCAACAGCATCTTCCAGGTTCTGTCGGAAGTCGATGGCGTCGACCAGCACGTCTTCCTTGCTCGACCGGTTGTAGACGATGACGGGCAGCTTCACCATGTTCTCGGCTTGCAGCTGCACGGCATCCACGTAGCTGATGACGTTGCTGTTCTTCGCCGGCGTCGCCGTCAGGTCGAGCACGAAGCAGGGGTTGAAGTTGTTCAGCATCTCAAGGCTCAACGTGCTCTTGGCGTGATGGCTCTCGTCCACGATCACAAGCGGGTGGAGCTGGTTGATAACCTGGATCAGCGCCGTCTCATCGGCTCCCTCTACGGGTGCCTCGGGCTCACCAAGCGCCTCCGCGAAGAGGTAGAGGCTGCTGTTCTCCTGGTAGGCCTTGCGGCCTTCCTTCTTACCGGTGCGGAAAGAGTCGTAGCTCAGCACGAATATGCTCAGCTGCTCGTATACGCTCGTCGGGTTAAAGTTCTGACCTGCCAGTAGCTGGGCTTTCGTGTACACCTCGACGCGACCGCCGAAGTCGACGTCGATTTTCTGCCGGTACGGGTGGCTCGTATCGGTGAGCGTCTTAATCGTCTGCTCGAGGATCGCGTCCGACGGTACCAGCCAGACAACGGCCTTTGCCTTGGTGTAATCCGCAGCGTCGAATATCGGCTTGATGGCGTTGCAGGCCAGGAAAGTCTTGCCCCCACCGGTCGGAACCTTGAAACAGATATGCGGCGCACCTGCGACCGAATCGACGTAGGCCGGCATCTTCGCGCCACCGACGCGCACCCCGCGCAACGCCCAGTAGCTCTTGAACGCCTCCGCCGCATCGTGCTTCTCCTGCAGCTCCTCCAAGTATGAACGCAAGTCCTTTATCACCCTGCGCTGGTATTTCTTCAGCTCCATGTCTGCCGCCTACAGTCGTGCGATGTCTCGCGGGATCTTCTTGAAAGCAATGCCGAACTCCGCCAACTCGTCGTCCGATATGGCGCATATGTCGGCGTAGATGACGTAGCTGTCCTGCTTATCGGTAATGGTCGACAGGAACCCGTAATCGAGCGTTGTAACGCCGTTCGGTTCGTAGTAGAAGTAGTAGCCGTTACCGTTCGAGTTCCCCAAGTGGTAGGGGTGGTCACTTGCGTCTGCCGTGTATGCTCGACCCGTTTCTGAATACCACACGTAGGCGCATATGCGCTCGACCCCGACAGCCTCGTTCAGGTTGCCGCTCTCATTAAAAATTGGTTCTCCCAATTCGTAATAAGAGAAGTTTCCTCCGGTGCCTTCGACAGCTTTTCTCCCTTCGCCATATCCGTCGATAACCCGCTTCACTCGTTCGGCGGTGATGCTTTCAGCGTAGTCCATCATCTCTACCAAGATGAAATGCCGATTGCCGCCGTCCGCTTTATTGGCGTTCAGCACGGCGTGCGCCGTAGTTCCTGAACCTGCAAAGGAATCGAGAAACGTCGCGTTCGGATTGGTAACCATCCGAATGATGCGATCAATCAGTTGAACAGGTTTTGGGAAATCAAAACGTGCAGTGGGATCGCCAAATATATCCCTTACATCCCTGGTTGCCTTCTTGTTTCCTTCGAGGTCGTTCCAAAGATTGGAAACAGCTTTTGTTTTGTCTTCAAGATAAAACTTCTGGTATACCTGCCATTTAGAGCCATCACCATCAGCGACCTTTTTCCAGTGGATGCGCCCCACAGATTTGAAATATTCATATCCTTCTGGATTACAAATCCATCGACTCTCATATCCAGTAGGTCCAATTG